>JAJYOO010000398.1 GCA_021796155.1 Chloroflexota bacterium | reverse complement strand
CAACGCTGACTTCACATCCGTTTCAAATTCGGGATACGTGACAATCGCCGCAGGCTGGGTGACGGAGATCAACGCAGAAAGGTCAGCGCGATAACGTTCCGGCGAAAGTTTCTCAGTGAGAAACGGCATGATGGAAGGAATCGCGCCGTAGAGAATCGCTCCCAGAAAGCATAGACCAAGTCCGCGCCGTGTTGAAGGATCAACACAACCACTTCGCCGGGCTGGATTCCTTCGTGGGCGTAGGTCCGCGCATATTGCGCCGAACCGAGGACAAGGTCATGATACGAAACCAGCTTATCCTCCTGCCCGGCATGTTGCAGGACGATGGCAGTCTTTTGCGGCTGCGTCTGATAGTTTTTGTGAATGAGATGGGCGAGTGTGGGCATGAATAATTCAAATTGAGAGTCACCTCGCGTAGCGGGTGCCTCTCAATTGCATTTTATTTCTTTGACTGAATCAATTTGGCGAGCTGTTCAAGCGAATCGAATGTCTCGGCGTTCAGTTCAGTATCCTCAATGCGGACACCAAAGTTGTTTTCGATAAGCAGGCTAAGGTCCATCAGGCTGAACGAGTCAACCAATCCGCTGGAGATCAAGGGCTCATCAGGTTTGATTACGCGTTTGGGCTGTTTGAGAATCTCAGCAGCGATCTTGGTGGCAAGTTGGGCAATCAGTTCTTCCATGGTTCATCCTCTTTAAACGGGGTACTTATGACAGGCGGGAATTCTACTTCAACTTTTCGACTTTATCCGGCCAAAATGCAGATCTGCCAAAACAATCGAATTGGATATAATCGAAACCGTTATAGGAGAGTTACATGAAGCATATAAAACTGACAATTATTTTACTGGTATTACTTTTCGCCATACTGGCATGCTCGTCTGTCAAAACAGTGGAAGCACCGCCCGCCAATTCCCCGCAATCATCCGCCTCTCAACCAACTCCCATGCCGCAATTATCAGTTCCAGCAGAATCCACCGCGCTGCCAAACAATAGCGGAATTGACGGCGTGAAAACATATCCTGACCGTGTGGAATATCATGACCATGTGAAGGTCGTACCTACAGCAACCGGCGATCTTCCACCTGTATTTGGGGCACATCTTGCCCCATGGCAAAATTGTGGTATCTATGACCAGCCGGTTGAATTGGGGAGCGCGCTTCATTCAATGGAGCATGGCGCAGTCTGGCTGACATACCGTCCTGAATTGCCCAAAGAGCAGGTCACAGAATTACAAAATCTCGTGCGCGGACATGGTTATGTTTTGATGAGTCCTTATCTGCCACAAAAAAGCGACGTGGTATTAACGGCCTGGGGCATACAGTTGGTCATCGATTCAGTACCTGACGAACGCGTTGCGCGATTTATCGCTTTCTATGAGAACGGTCCGCAAAACTACGAACCAGGGGCGCCCTGCAGCGGCGGAGTTGGGACACCATTACAATAAAAGGCCTTTCATGCTTCATATCTCATTAGCCTTCACAAAAGAAGAATTGGGAAGTGTCTCGGGCAGGGTCATCAAATTTGGAGGATTGCAAACTCATGGCGCTTAAACCCTGGAAGATTCTGAAATCAAACTACCTGCGACCAAGGTTTCGATTCGATCATGTCGAACTACCCAATGGAAACACCTTCGAGGCAATGGCCTTTGAATTCCGCGCCTGGGCAAGCGTGTTGGCGCTCACCAGCAAGCAGGAAGTCGTTTTGATCAAACAATACCGACATGGCGCACAAAAAGAAATCTGGGAATTCCCCGGCGGCGTGATCGAAGATGGCGAAGACCCAATGGATGGCGCTAAACGCGAGTTGTCGGAAGAGACGGGATATACGGCTTCCAAATTCGTTGAAGTGGGAAGCTTCTATGCCAACCCCGCCCTGCAAACGAACCTCATGTATGGCTATATTGCCTATGACGCTCAAAAAACGAACATACAGAGACTCGATGAAGCCGAAGATATCGAAGTACATCTTGTTCCGTTAGATGAACTGATTGCCATGGCAAAGCGCGGGGAATTTCTCAGCGGTTTGCAGGTTGCAGTGTTATTCCATGCCCTTGCCCACCTAAATCGCATTCAATAAATGACATCGAAACTTTCCATCGGCATTAAATATCTTTTCCAGTTGGGATTCCGCCCGCTGGCATTATATGGGTTGTATAAATTTGGATTAATAACAGGGCACTACAAGAGACTCACTCCCAGACCACAGACGATTGACCGTGGTCCATCGTTCACCGCCCATCGTCTTTTCTCTCTCCCCTCGCGTGATCAGGTCACCAGCACAATTGGAGAAGAAGGGGAATCGATTCTTCTCAATGAAGCAAATGAGATTGTCAATGGACAGGTTCGTATCTTTGGCGAACTTGTTCCGTTAGACTTCACTTTTCAAGACACACTTCATCATTGGACTGAATACGAAACACATAAAGCTCTTATCCCTCATTCCTCGTTACTAACTCCTCATTCCGACATCAAGTTCCTTTGGGAGCCCGCGCGTTTCGGTTGGGCATTCACATTGGGACGCGCCTATCATCTGACGCAAGATAACCGATACGCCGAAGCCTATTGGAAGTATTTCGAGTCTTTCACGCAAAACAACCCCGCGAACCTCGGTCCGCATTGGATGAACGGGCAGGAGGTTGCAATTCGGTTGATGAGTCTTGTCTGGGCTGACCATGTCTTTGAAAGCGCACCAGCTTCGAGCGCAGAAAGACGCGCAGCCTTTCATCGATCCATATATGAACACGCGTCGCGCATCCCGCCCACTCTCGTCTATGCCCGGTCGCAGAACAACAATCATCTCATCACTGAAGCCGCGGCGATTTACACAGCAGGGTTATTTTTCAAAAATTTCAACTGGCAAAAACTCGGATGGAAATGGCTCAACTGGTCATTTCAAAATCAAATCAGCAGTTACGGCGAATATATTCAACACAGCGCCAACTATCATCGCCTGATGTTGCAGGCTGCTTTATGGATCAATTTCATTAAACAGGATGCCTTCCCGGTAAAGAGTTCACAAGCGATCGAACGCGCCACCCATTGGCTTTTTTCGCTTCTCGATAACGCGTCAGGGCGGACCCCGAACCTGGGTGCCAACGATGGGGCTTTGATCTTCCCTTTGAG
>JAJYOO010000397.1 GCA_021796155.1 Chloroflexota bacterium | reverse complement strand
AAACGCTCTCTTAGACCTGTCAGGTCTGGTGATAGAAACCGACCAGTCGGTATGTTTTTACCAGTGAACGATTGCACTGTCAATGGAAGGAAGCTAATAGTCTGGTTAAAAAATTCGACGGCAGTGAAACTGCCGTCGAATGCTTTTCTGAATTATCTGATGATCAGCAGCAACCGCCGCCGCAACAATTATCGTTGCAATCGCAATCACAACCGTGGATTACCGGTAAATCGGTCATGGCTCTCACCTCCTTTCCAAACAATAAATTCCATCATGATGGTTTATACGCTGTGATCTTGGCGCTGAAAACAGACTTATACACTTTCTCGTGTGAGAAGGCGTTCAGGTCAATCGTGTCTTTCATGTCGGCAATTGCTGAGTCCACATCTTCCTTATCGAAGTAAACGGGCGTGATGGAAATGCCGGTGAAGCCAACTGCTTTCATCATTCCGATGTAATCGTTTGCCTCGACTGCGCCAGCCACGCACCCCGCCCAGGCGCTTAAACTTTTCTTGATTGCGTCGGGCAATAGCCCGTCGGTGACGATGTCAGACACCGCGAGTTTGCCGCCAGCCTTCAACACACGAAATGCTTCACTGAACACCTTTGCTTTATCGGGAGCAAGATTGATGACGCAATTTGAAATGATGACGTCCACGCTATTGGAATCCACCGGTAAATCTTCGAGATAACCCTGACGGAATTCCACGTTATCGAGATTCAACCGCTTCGCACTGGACCGGGCGCGGTCTATCATTTCGGGAGTCATATCCACGCCGATCACGCGTCCCGTCGCGCCGACTTTTTTCGCGGCGAAGAAACAATCAAGTCCCGCGCCGGAGCCGAGGTCGAGCACGGTCTGTCCGGGTTGCAACGAGGCGAGTGTGATTGGGTCGCCGCATCCGTAGCTGATGGCTGTCTCGCCTTCGGGGAGAGTGGTAAGCAAATCTACCGGGTAGAGTTTGCTCTCAGCGGTGGAGCCGCTATCGGGTCCGCAACATGAAGCGGATTTCTTGATCCGCTCCGCATAATGCTCGCGGACGGTTTCATGAATGATGTCAGAATTGTGGGTCATTTCAATCTCCTTATATAGATGCTTGTCTATGTGTTTTGGCAAAAAGAAAGGATGCAGGGATCCACTGCATCCCAGTCTTTAGCTTGAAATGGTTTTGACGAGCTTCTCGGTTGCCTTCGTTTCAGGTGCAAATTTGATCATCAACTGTCCGCAGCAAAACGAGACACGTTCCTGATTGAGCGAATAAAAGGTCTGCTTGCCTTCTTCGCGAATGGTTACCAGATCGGCATCGCGCAAAATGGCGAGATGATGCGAGACGGTGGGCTGAGAGACATCCAACTTTTCGACGATCTCGTTGACTGAAAGTGACTCGCAGCAGCAGATATTCATGATCTTCTGGCGGGTCTCGTCGGCAATGGCTTTGGCGAATAAAACAGGATCAAACTTCATATTGATAACCTTCGATTTGTATTATATAGATATTTGTCTATTTGTCAAGGGAATGGGAATAGATGTCGCTGCGAGTGGCGCTGGTGGTTGAGTAGGACGAAGTCCATATCGAAACCAAACGCCACGACCGCGCAGCCCGCGTAGTACGCCGTAGGCGATGCCTTCGGCAAGCAATCGCTTGTTGAAATGAGGAGACTGCTTCGGGCGATCCTTCGACTTCGCTGCGCTCCGCTCAGGACGACCTCGCAGCGACATAATAAAGTATTTATGGATGTTTCTTTCCCTGCAAAATCATGATCTCATATAAAGCCGGGCCGCGTTCTTTAGCTTTGACGTTTTTCAAGTTGATATCTAATTCAAGCTCGGCGTTGAAGCGGAAATAATATGGATTGCTGAATAACCCTGCGATCCGTTGCTGCCATTTGGGCAGAAGCAACAACAGGCTTGTCGCTTCGATGACTTTTGGCTGGCGGAGCCGAAGTTGAACAGATTCGTTTTCACACTTCCAATTGAAGTCCACTTCGTGCGGATAGCCGCGTCCGCTCTCGTGTTTTATAAAGTCGCGTGCCTGCATCGTCAGCGGTTCGCTACCTCCGACGAGAATTTGATTTCCTTTTGTGAGCATGAAGACGGGCATTCTTGTGTAGCCAAATGTTTTTGATGCAATCTGTTCAACATAAATCAATGTGTAATCGCCGACATGAGCGCGTCCCCAATACCAGTGATCCATCACATCGTTTAAGCTGACGTTGCCCCAATTGTGATCGTGGTAGCCCGTCCCTTTGACTTTGTGAGTTTGACCATCATAAGTCAATGTCCCTTCGACGGTTCCGTATGGAATGCACGGAAGCCACGCGAAGTAATTATCAAAGCCATCAAAGTATGCTTTGCCAACGCCGGGCCTCCACGGGGGGACGAGTCCGGTAAAGGTCAGGTCGGCATCGATGTCGTTCATTTGGGCGTGGACTTCATAACGGTGTAAATCTCCATGAGTCGAATTTGGGCCGATGTACACAGCACATTTCTCTTTCGATGCGCTGAATTGATCGGCTGGAAAAATGGGAAATCGCAAAATCTTTGTTCCGTCTGGACGCGTGATGGTCAGCGAAACATTGGGCTTGAGCGGACCGTTGCGCTCGAGCAAAGGTTTCGTTGAAAAGACAATGACCGCTGTGGAACCATCTTCCAAATGAGCATCAAAATACCACCACTCGAACGAGCCGCGGCCCGTATCCGCACGCAGGCCATCTTCCCAGATGGCGACGGCATCGGTCAAGCCTTCACGTTTTAGAAGTTCAGGTGATGCTGATAGAAGAATAGTTTTTGGCATAAGTGGTTTACGTTGCTGCGAGGATGCTTGGTCTCGGCCGTGAAAGGGCGCAGGACGTTATATCCTTCGACTTCGCTGCGCTCCGCTCAGGACTACTCGACCAGCTTTAACTATTTGAATCCCAAATTCTTGGCAATGATATTATCTACAAATCGTTTTGGCAATATCTGTTGAATAATTCGATTAAAGGAACTGCCGGGTACGACTGAATATCGCACGCGCGGATGCGGCGTTGTCAGCGCGTGCCAAACGACCTCGCCAACTTTTTCGGGTGGGTAACCTCTTCGACCATCGCGGACCATAAATTTTTGTACGCGTGTGGCGGCAGC
>JAJYOO010000396.1 GCA_021796155.1 Chloroflexota bacterium | reverse complement strand
CCTTTTCGATTCGATCTTCCCACGCCGGGTGCGCCTCCCGTCTCAGGATGGCGTCCGCCGCTGTATCCAATTCCGTGGGCCGTCTCGCCATACGATCATTTTTATTTTGCGCGTCCGATTGCCGCGAATGAAGTCAACTGGCCACTTGCCAATTATCGTTACGGCGGAGTCTTTTTTGGCAACACAGTCCATACCGGCGTTGATATTGACGCACCGTACGGCACACCGATTCTCGCGGCGGGGCCTGGAACGGTCATTTGGGCAGACTGGGGATTATTTACGGAAGCGCCCGGCAATCACGATGATCCATACGGACAGGCTGTTGCCATCCGCATGGATTTTGGTTATGAAGGCCAACAGCTTTATACCATCTATGCACACATGAGCAAGATCATTGCCGTGGTCGGGCAGCATGTGAATACCGGCGATGTCATTGGATTGGTCGGCGCGACCGGCGCGACGACCGGCCCGCATGTGCATTTCGAAGTCCGGCTTGGATACAACTCATTTTATCGAACATACAATCCCGAACTTTGGATGGCTCCGCCGGAAGGCTGGGGTGTTTTGGTTGCAAACATCAGCGATGACAACCTGATGACCCTTCAACAACTCGAAGTATATGTTACCAATACAACCACCAATCAAATATGGCTCGTCAAAACCTATGGCCCCGGCCCGGTCAATCACGATCCGTACTATGATGAGAACATGGTGCTTGGTGATTTGCCAGCCGGGTTGTACAAAGTAGTTTTGAACTTCGAGGGATTGAAACAGGATTGGATGTACATTTATCCCGGCCAGATAACGTACTTTACCTTCCGCGGCACACACGGATTCAAAGTCGGCCCACCTCCAACGCCAAAGTTGGATTTCCTTCCAACGGTCACGGTCACGCCAACGCCATAACGAATACCCGAAAATTTTCCCTTGACGGACTGAACATCTGTGCTATACTCTTGTCAACTGCATTTGACCCGTAAATTTGTATCTGGAGAGTAGACCATGTCCCCACGCAGATCATCAGCTGCAAAAGCTGCCGAAGAAGCCGCCGCCCCGAAAGCCGACAGCGGCAAGCAAGCCGTACTGGATAAAGCCGTCGGCGACATCCTCAAGCGTTATGGCGAAGGTTCGATCATGAAACTTGGCGAAGCGCAGACCATGCTGAATACCGATTCGATTTCCACCGGTTCCCTTTCGCTTGATATTGCCCTCGGCGTTGGCGGCGTGCCGCGCGGACGCATCACTGAAATCTTTGGTCCCGAGTCTTCCGGTAAAACGACGATCTGCCAACATATCGTGGCAGAGGCTCAACGCCGCGGCGGTAATGCTGCATACATTGACATGGAACATGCGCTTGATCCGGGTTATGCAGCCAAATGCGGCGTGGACATTGACAACCTGCTCGTCTCGCAACCGGACACAGGCGAACAGGCGCTTGAGATCACCGAAACGCTGGTCCGCTCCGGTGGCGTGGATGTGGTCGTCATTGACTCAGTCGCAGCACTCGTCCCGCGCGCCGAGATCGAAGGCGATATGGGCGATCCAACCATGGGTGTCCATGCTCGCTTGATGTCGCAGGCGCTCCGCAAACTTTCCGGCGCGATCAACCAAACCAAGACTACAGTTGTTTTCACAAATCAGCTTCGCCAAAAAATTGGCGTAATGTTCGGAAATCCTGAAACCACCACAGGCGGCCAAGCACTTAAGTTTTACGCGTCCATCCGGCTCGATGTGCGACGCATCCAAGCCATCAAAGTTGGTGCGGAGATCATCGGCAATCGCACGCGCGTCAAAGTGGTCAAGAACAAAGTCGCACCGCCGTTCCGCACCGCCGAGTTTGACATCATGTACAACGAGGGCATTTCAAAGGCTGGCGACGTTTTGGATTTGGCAACGCAATTCGAAATCGTCCAAAAGCGCGGCGCATTCTTCTCGTATGGCGATGCACGTCTCGGTCAGGGACGCGAGAATGCGAAGGAATATATTCGCCAGAATCCTGAACTGCTGGCTGAGATCGAAAACGTCATCCGCCAAAAGGCCATCAGCGGCGAAGTTGCTCTCCCACTCGATATGGGAGCAGACGGTGCGGACGAAGCCGCCGCGCCCGCAGCCGAGGAATAGACTTTCCGGGGCGATGTTACTTTGCGAACATCGCCCCTTTTTATTTTGGGGATATGAGACTTCGCTTCTCTCCACGCTCGATCCGGGTTGCCGTTATATCAATTTTGATTCTGGCTTTGAGTTCGTGCGCGCCAACTTCCACGCCAACGCTTTTTGTCCCGCCCACTGAAGCGCCACAACTGATTCCGGCCGCGCAACCAACAGTTGGCTTAACTCCAACAGTCATCCCAACTCAAATTGCCGTAACATTAACATCCACGCCAGCCTGCACCAACAATTTAGCTTTCGTCAAAGACGTCACGATTCCCGATGGAACGACCGTCACAGCAAATCAATCCATTGACAAGCAATGGCTGGTAACGAACAGCGGAACCTGCAATTGGGGTTCGGATTACCGTTTGAAATTAATCGGCGGCAATGCAATGGGTGCGGACACCGACCAGGCATTGTATCCAGCCCGCGCGGGAGCACAAGTCACGCTTCGAATCATTTTCACCGCGCCAGCAACTGCCGGCGATTACCAAAGCGCGTGGCAGGCCGTCGCACCGGATGGAACAGTTTTTGGGGAAAACATATTCATGAGAATCACGGTTTCGCCTTGAAAGAAAGGAGCGTACTATTTCCATGAACGCCGCGAATGCAAAACAAATTCTTATCAAGAAGGAACCCGCCAATCTATATGACGCGGTTCTGCCCGCACTTAAAAATGCTGAATTACGCGATTTGCTTGTCGGAGGAAGCTTCGCAAAAGACGAGACTTATCGCTATAACTGTGTGCGTGTCCTGTTTCGCGCTATCGAACAGAATCCTGCTTTGTTCTATCCATACTGGGATCGCTTCGAAAAGATGATTGACAGTCCCAACGGATTTCATCGTTCCGCAGCGGCACAGGCCATCGCTTATTTGTCTTCGGTGGATACAGATTGCAGGTTAGATATGATCTTCGATCATTATCTTGGCTTGCTCAATGACTCAAAAGTGATGGTTACACATTACTTTATCGAAACACTTGAATT
>JAJYOO010000395.1 GCA_021796155.1 Chloroflexota bacterium | reverse complement strand
GGCTTCAGTGACGCGCATCCCCGAACGTTATCCGTTGACCACCGCGTATTACCGAGCGCTCGTGGGTTGCCCGCCGGATAAAGATGTGATCTGGTGCTACAACGTTGCCACGCCGGGCATGTTCCAAGGCCAACTGGGATATAAACTCGTCGCGGTTTTTGAATCTTTTCCAACGTTGAATATTCCCGGCATTGGAACCTGGCGGATCAACGATCAGTCTGCAGAAGAGGCCTTCACAGTTTACGATCATCCGAAAGTGCTGATCTTCCAGAAGCAGCCGGATTTTAGCGCGGCAAAAGTCCAAGCCATTCTCGGCGCGGTGGACATCAGCAACGTAGTCCATCTCACGCCCAAGCAGGCCAGCAGTTACAAATCGTTGATGCTTTCGCCGACCGCACTCGTCCAACAACAAACAGGCGGGACATGGTCGCAGTTGTTCAACTACAACTGGATTCAAAATCAGAATCCGGTTGTTGGGCTGATCATCTGGTATCTGTTTATTTTCATTCTCGGCGTTATTACTTATCCAATTGTTCGTTTTGCATTTCCCGGCTTGGGCGTTAGCGGATACCCGATTTCACGCGCGCTGGGTTTGGTCATCTTCGGTTATCTCGCGTGGCTCGGAGGCTCCGTCGGCGTGCCGTACACGCGGACAACTATCGGCGTGATATTTATTATTTTAGCGGGAGCCGGTTTGGGTCTGGGTTGGATGCGTCGAAAGGAACTAGCCGAAGAATGGAAGTCGCATAAAACATTCTTCCTGATGATCGAAGGACTGTTCGTCGCGTTCTTCCTTTTTGATTTTCTGATCCGGGTCGGAAATCCCGATCTGTGGCATCCGGCCAAGGGCGGCGAGCGTCCGATGGATTTTTCTTTCTTCGGCGCGATTTTGAAAAGCACAACGTTCCCGCCGTATGATCCGTGGTTCGCGGGCGGCTACATCAATTATTACTATTATGGTTTCGTGTTGGTCGCGACGCCAGTGAAACTGCTCGGTATTGTTCCGACGATTGCATACAATTTTATTTTGCCAACGCTCTTTTCGATTGTTGCGATGGGCGCGTTCTGCGTCGGATGGAATTTGCTCGATCATCGAAATTCGAATATCGAAAACCGAACGTCGCTTTTTGATTCTCGTTTTGTCGCCGGTTTACTCGCCGCGTTATTAATGGTCGTGCTTGGCAACCTCGGCACAGTGCGGATGTTGTATCAAGGCTTCGAGCGCATGGCCGCACCGGGCGGAAATATTGACGTGGCCAGCATCCCACAGCGTTGGGTTTGGGCATCGGATGGTTTTATAAAGTCCTTGATGGGACAACCGCTTCCGTACGGACAAGGCGATTGGTATTGGGTCCCAAGCCGTATCATCCCGCCGGGACCCGGCAACGAGATCACGGAATTCCCGTTCTTTACTTTCCTTTACAGCGACCTGCACGCGCACATGATGGCGATGCCGCTGGCATTGCTGGCGTTGGCATGGGCGCTGGCGGTCATCAAAGCAAAACGCGTTTCCATATTCCAACTTTTGATCGGCGCACTGGTCATTGGCGCGTTATACCCGACCAATCTTTCAGATATTTATACATACCTGCCGATTGGAATGGTCGCAGTCGGATATGTTCTCTGGCGTTCGGACGCTTCGACTTACTGGAAAATTGACCTGCCAGATACGGCTAAAAAATTGATTTTGATTTTGGGCAGCGCCGCGTTTTTGGCAATCTTTTCGTACGTTTTATATTGGCCGTATCACGCCGCGTACAGTCAGGGATACAGCGCGCTCGATGCGTGGACAGCCTCGCATACGCCGATCTGGTCATATCTGTCACATTGGGGCGCGTTCCTATTCATCATCGCGTTCTGGTTGGGATGGGAAACGCACGAATGGATGGCGTTCACACCGGTTTCATCGCTGAATAAACTGCGCCCGTATCAAATCCTGATCGAAGCGGGCATCGCGGCTTTCCTCGTCGCTTTGCTTTACCTGATGTACCGCGAAGTTGAAATTGGCTGGGTCGCGCTGCCGCTGGCCGTTTGGGCTGGCCTGCTTATTTTGCGACCAGGTCAATCTGATCTTAAACGATTCGTGTTGTTCCTCGTTGGCACGTCCATGCTCATCACGATCGTGGTTGAGATCGTTGTTGTGCGCGGTGACATCGGGCGCATGAACACGATCTTCAAGTTTTATTTGCAGGCGTGGACCATGCTTTCCGTTTCAGCGGGCGCGGCTTTTGCGTGGACATTATCCAATGTTCATAAGTGGCGTCCGGCCTGGCGAAATATCTTCCAGGGCGGTGTGACGCTTCTACTGGCAGGCGCGGCGATGTACACGGTTTCTGCAACGATAGATAAAATCGGTGATCGCATGGCACCGAATGTTCCGCTTACACTCGACAGCATTACATACATGAAATACGCGCAGTACGCCGACTTCGGCGTGACGATGAATTTGAACCAGGATTATCAAGCCATCCGTTGGATGCAGGACAATGTCCAAGGTTCGCCGGTCATTGTCGAAGCGAATTGTCCCGAATATCATTGGTGCACGCGCTTTACGATTTATACGGGCCTGCCCGGCGTGGTCGGATGGAACTGGCATGAACGCCAACAGCGCACGCTGACTCCGCAACTGGTCGAGAATCGAATCGCTGAAATCGCTTCCTTCTATACCACCACCGATCCGCAAGCTGCTGTCAACTTCTTGAAAAAATATAACGTCAAATACATTATTGTCGGGCAATTGGAACGCGCTGAATATCCTGGCCCCGGACTCAACAAGTTCGATCAATACAACGGTCAACTTTGGGACTCGGTCTACCGCCAAGGTGATACGGTCATCTATAAAGTGAATCCATGATTGGGAGAACACCAACCACTTTGAACAACATCATACACATCACATCTCGCAAGGCTTGGTCCGACGCCCAGAAAGCCGGTGAATACATTGCGCCGAGTCTGTCGTCCGAAGGATTTATTCATTGCTCGACATCCGCTCAAGTTTTATCCGTCGCTGAGAAATTCTACAAAGGACAAAGCGGACTCGTTCTGCTCGTGATCGATGCGGCGCGTCTTTCCTCCGACTTGAAGTGGGAGCCACCATTTGACGGTGCGCCTCCGGCGGGAGTTGATTCCGCTGAACTGTTCCCGCATA
>JAJYOO010000394.1 GCA_021796155.1 Chloroflexota bacterium | reverse complement strand
ATAAATGGCTGACCGATCATTCCATTCCAGTCACGCAGGCCGCACAAGGCCAGGCGCTCGATCTCGGCCAGGGAGCGACGCTCAAAGTTCTTTCCGTTTCACCGCTCGGCGCCACCCTGCTGATCGAATGGAACGGCTTCCGTGCCCTGCTTCCGATTGGAGAAAATTTTGACACGCTCAACCAACTGGAATATGGAAATGCCGTTGGCTCCACGACAGTGTTGTCTTTGTCTCAGAGCGGTTATGCTCCGTTGTCCCCCGTGGATTGGATCGACAACCTGAACCCGCAGATGACTGTGCTCAGTGTCGCGGCAGACGACAAAGATGGTTTACCCAATCAGGAAACCCTCGATGCGCTGGCGGAACGTTCCCTGCTTCGTACCGACCAGAATGGCTGGATAGAAATCACGACCGATGGCAAAGAGATGTGGGTACAAGCAGAAAGAAGCGAACAAAAAAAGGTTCCATCAACGTTCATACCTTGATGGAACCTTTACCTTGATTGGAAATTGTCAGACGTTTTTGAGACTGTTGTTGAGTGTGCTGAACGAGTTGCCGATGACCGGGCCAAGAATCAACAGGGCCGCGATAACAACGATGGCAACAAAAACAAGAATTAAAGCATATTCGACCAGGCCCTGGCCTCTTTCTTCAGGTGCGAACAGCATGGCATATTCTCCTTTCTCTTGATTTCTCCGAGCCTGCTTGCTTCAGAGATAAACTGATTGTAACGATTATGATTCTATCATCCTCCGAGTCTTGCATGACTGTAAGGTGCGATGTATATCCTGCTTGAAGGCGGAGCGGAATTTGGCGGACAAATATCCGAGACGGACTTGTGCGCCATCGAGTTGGCTGGAGGGCTTTATGCTCCAATTGCCATCCTGCCTACGGTTGCCGCGCCAGACAACAATCACGAACGGGCCGGACGCAAGGGCCAGCGCTGGTTTCGATTCCTCAGCGCTTCGCACGTCGACCTTGTGCCAATCACCGATAAACAAAGGCGTGCCGCCGCTCGTCCGATTGTTTTATTGGTAGAATCGGGGGAATGTTAAAAAGGATCTGGAAATTCATCCGTAAGTTGTTGCTTGCTTCCGTTGCAGTTGGGTTGCTCATTTTCTTCCTGCCGCGCTTGATCACTAATGTTTATAGCTGGACACGCATCTACTCGCCGGACACCGCCCCGACCGAACGCGTTGCCATCGTTTTCGGGGCGGGTCTGACGCGTGACGGCTATCCGACTGCCATTTTGCGTGACCGCGTCGATACTGCCGCGCAACTTTATTTCGCAGGCAAGGTCCAAAAATTATTGATGAGCGGCGACAATAGTTATGTGAACTACAACGAACCCGGCGCTATGCGTGATTACGCCATCAGCCTCGGTGTGCCGGAAAACGCCATCGTGCTCGATTATGCCGGCCGCCGCACATACGATTCCTGCTATCGCGCCAAAGCCATCTTCGGCGTGGACTCAGCCCTTCTCGTAACCCAGGGATTTCATCTGCCGCGCGCGCTCTTTCTATGCAACGCGCTTGGCTTGCAGGCTACGGGCGTGGAAGCGAACAATATTGCCTATCGCAAGTTGTCGTTGGCCGTCTGGAATATTCGCGAGCAATTTGCAACCGTCGGCGCGCTGTGGGATGTCTACATCGAAAGACCTTTGCCCGTGCTTGGCAATCCTGAACCGATCTTTCCAAAAAGCTCTTGATCCCAATTATGTTGCGAGCCGCTGGTGGTCGAGTAGAGACTTGGGTTGAGCCTGTCGAAGCCAGCGTATCGAGACCAGCGGCGAAAATCTCTATTTATTGTGGGAGACTGCTTCTGGAAAAGAACATCCCTCGCAGTAACATAAACACAAAGGAGAAGAAATGAACCGCGCAGAATCCCTGGCTCTTGTCGGTGAGTTTGTTAAGAACGAAGGTCTCATCAAACACATGCTATGCGTTGAAACATCCATGCGCTTTTATGCCGGGAAATTCAGCGAAGACGTCGAAGCCTGGGGACAGCTTGGCCTCATCCATGATTTCGATTGGGAGATTCATCCCACACTCGAAGAGCATCCGGTCAAAGGCGCGCCGATTTTACGCCAGCGCGGCATCCCCGAAGATATTATTCAGGATATTTTGAGTCACGGCGTGGATACCGGCGTGCCGCGCGACACGCTGCGGCGCAAAGCCTTGATGGCCTGCGATGAGATCACCGGACTCGTGACTGCGGTCGCGCTGGTTCGTCCATCCCGCTCCCTGCTGGACCTCGAACCGTCTTCCGTTAAAAAGAAATGGAAGGACAAAGCTTTTGCCGCAGGCACCAACCGCGCAGAGATGGCTGAAGCTGCGCAGGATTTCGGCGTTGAATTATGGGAGCATGTTGGCAACGTCATCACCGCCATGCGGCGCATTGCGCCTGAGTTGGGGCTGGTGGGAAATATTCAATAAATGATGTGGAGTGTGTGCGTTGACAGTGCACACTCTACTTAAAGAACTGTTGATAGAGCGCGTCACTGATGAAGAACAATCCCTCTTCGTTGCGATAGATCAGGTGATAGCCGCGTAACTGACCTTTGTCTGCGTCAATATAGAATTGGTACATATCTTGAAATGAAACCAGATCGACCGCACTCCCCAACGCTCCCTGCTGTGTGTAATCCCGAATTCGTTGTGACCATAGGACGATCAGATCGGGATGAACCTCATCAATGATCGTGTAGTTGCTTTTCCAGTAACTGCGAATGACCCATTTTGGCGTATCGGGAAAATACATACGCACATCGCGAAAAACAGTCAGCGGCTCAGCAGATTTGATGAGCGGGAGATAATTGCGTTCGATAATATGATAAAAAACCAGAGATTGTTCCGTGTCTTCACGTCCCAACACATTGCGATATAACGCAATATCTTGATTGATGTAGACCACAAATTGATAGGTGATCAACGCAATGACCAGTCCACCCCAAAGCCACGGAATGAAAGGACGTGGTTTTTCAGAAACAAACGGCGGGAATTCAAGCAGCACAACTAAACTCCTATATACAGGAAGAAGGATCGGTAAAAAGAAATGAGTTGATTTGATCGCAATGGCGAACAGCATGTACAAGCCAAATGGAATGGCCCACGCCGCGATCAGTGGATGAAGTGTTTTGTTGGCGCCGCG
>JAJYOO010000393.1 GCA_021796155.1 Chloroflexota bacterium | reverse complement strand
AATGCGCGGAACCGACCACAGGAATTCCAAAAGCGGCTGAATTATTTTATCAAGATGGCGGAGAAGAATAAGCAGTTTGGATTTGGATGAATTGAGAAGTATTATTAAGTCAGCAGGAGGTTTGTAAATTATGCACCACAATCGCACAAAAGTTATCGAACGTACCATCCAAGAATTTAAGCAATTAGATCGCCTGGTCTCAAACCTGACAAATGATGAATGGAAGAAGTTACTGCCCAGACCCGAGACCAAGGATCCTTGGACCGTGAAAGATGCACTGGCCCATATTACTTACTTTAAAGCCGATGTGATTCGTTCAATTAATAGACAGCGCAAACCGCCCGAGGAGCGCGGATTGAACATAACCGAAGAAAATCATGTCATTTACATGCGCTGGCGCGATCGCTCTCCGCGGGAAGTCCTTGCCTGGCACAGGAAGGTTCAAAAGGACGTGCTCGCCGCGCTAAGGGCAGCGCCTGAAGAATGGTTCAGCGGCAAAGATCACAAACCCGAATGGCCTTATGACCTCGACGGTCATTCTGCCGATCATCGGGTGAAGGACATCGAACAAGCGCTGTCGTCGCCAGCGCGCAGAATTGGCAGGAAGAATTCTAAAAGCAGCTGAGGTATTTTATCAAGGCGATGGAGAAGAATAAGCAGTTTGGATGAGTTGAGAAGTGTTATTGACAATGCAGGTAGAAATTTTATGATATTTGCGGAGTAAGGCAATGACTAACAAGCTAGTTGGAACTTCGAAGATTCCCACAACTATGAATGCAATTCGATTGTACAGGGCAGAAGGCCCAGCAGGATTGGTTTATGAACAAATCCAAACGCCGTGGCCAAAAGCAGACGAGGCGCTGGTTCGGGTTCATGCGGCAGCAATCACGAGAGATGAACTTGACTGGCCCGTCAATCGTCTGCCCGCGGTTCCATCTTATGAATTTTCCGGTATAGTTTCAGCGGTCGGTCAGGGCGTGGATGGTATTGAAGTCGGAGAAGCGGTTTACGCACTCAGCCCATTTGATCAGGATGGTGCTGCCGCTGATTACGTGGTTATTTCAAAAGATTTCCTTGCTCCCAAACCAAAGAAGCTTGACCATATTCAAAGCGCATCTATTCCTCTGGCTGCGCTTACAGCCTTGCAGGGACTCTTCGAACACGGTCAGTTATCCAGAGGTCAACGGGTGCTCATCCACGGGGCAACAGGAGGCGTAGGGCAGTTCGCTGTTCAACTTGCCCGCTTACATGGCACCTACGTTATTGGAACAGTTTCAACCCGGAACTTTGAGGCTGGTCACAAGTTGGGATTGGATGAAATCATTGAATATCCAACGATATCTTTTGAAGAAGTTGTCAAGCAAGTAGACCTGGTCTTCGATACAGCCGGCGGAGACCGCCTCCAGCGTTCATCGCTGTAGTGCGCCCAGGCGGCAGACTTGTGTCTATCGTATCCGAGCCATCACAAGAGCAAGCGGCAATGCACGGGATCAAAGCCATCTACTTTGTTGTTAAGCCTAATGGCAAACAACTCGTTGAGCTTGCAAAGCTTGCCGACAAAGGCAATCTGCGCCCGATCATTGACAAAATATTTCCACTTGCCAATGCACGCCAAGCCTTTGAATGGAGCTTGTCTGCCCATGGGGCTGGAAAGATCGTCCTCCGCATTGTCGAAGACACTAATCGGCCGATCAAGAAAGGAGACTTCAGTTATGACTGATTTAATAGGACCGGATTTTATTACATTGCAAGTACGAGATCTCGAGGTGTCCCGACATTTCTATAGCGAGGTAATTGGCTTCAAGACTTCGCCAGAGGTTCGGCCTAATGCGGTTGCGTACGCTACGCGGCCTATTAGCTTTGCCATTCGCAAATCACAAGTTAACCTCGATGCCGTGCCCCAACTTGGCTATGGCCTCATCTTGTGGTTTCGTACGGATGACGCTGTTGCGCTTCACAAGAAATTGAAGGAGCGTGGTGTGCCAATCGTACAGGATGTGGCGGATAGTCCGTTTGGTAAGTCGTTTACATTCCGTGATCCAGACGGATATCTCATCACAGTTCATGATGGCGGCTAAGAAATATTAGTGCGAATCAAGCATTATCTTAGTTAATAACAATTAGTTTCCCGCAATGGCACTGACGACTTTTAGCCGGGGCACCATTCTTTCCTTAATTGTTCCACACTTCCAACAGCTTCTCCATCCAATCCGCGTCTTTTCCAAACGTGCACCAATACGCTCCTTTGCCGCCGCGCACTTCGGGATTGAGATCAGGTGGGTATTGCTTCCATCATTCGAACGTTGAACATCCCGCTTCATAAAATGTGTTAAAATATAACCGATTGGAGTTATCCATCTATGGCTTTGCAGTCTACGACCGAAATTCTTCCCCTGACGACCGATGACGACGGCGTCATTCGCGTGGGCGGGACGCGGGTAACTCTCGACACGATCATCGCGGCGTTCATCGAAGGAGCGACTGCCGAAGAGATTCTGCAGCAATATCCTTCGGTGCGCTTGGCGGATATTTATTCCGTCATTGGTTACTATCTGCGACAGCACGATGAAATCGAAAGTTACTTGAAACGGCAGAGAAAGCAAGCCGATGAAGCGCGCCAGAAAAATGAAGCGCGTCTCGATCCCGCAGGCATCCGTGAACGTTTATTGGCTCGGCAAGCGAATGGATCAGCCTGAAGATGCTGCTTCTGCTCGCCGACGAGAACTTCAACAACGATATCGTCCGCGGCTTGTTGCGGAGAAAACTAGATATAGACATTGTTCGTCTCCAAGATGTTGGACTGTCAGGAGCGAGTGACCCAATTATTTTGGAATGGGCGGCTAAAGAGAATCGAGTTCTGCTTACGCACGATGTAACCACCATCACCAATCACGCCTATGAGCGCGTTCGAGCGGGCAAGCGAATGCTTGGCGTAATCGAAGTCAATCGTTCGGTTCCGCTCAACGCGGCGATTGATGATATTCTTTTGTTGGTCGAAGCCAGCCACGATGCCGAGTGGGAAGGACGAATCTTATATCTGCCCTTGCGATGATAGAAAACCGGAGCCATCCTTTTTCCCCAGTCGGCTCAACACTTCCAACAACCTCTCCATCCAACCCTCCTCTTTTCCGAACGCGAATACTTTGATCGTGG
>JAJYOO010000392.1 GCA_021796155.1 Chloroflexota bacterium | reverse complement strand
GGGCCAAATCGTTTGGCCAGCCAGATCATGATTGCAGCACGCCATGAGAGTTTGCGCGGCGGAATAGAGGCCTTTATTTCCTCAAGTTTCTTTTCCCAGGCCGCGGCATGTTTTTCTTCGCTGGCCGCGAACTTGCTGTAGATTTCTGCCATCTGCGGTTGTTTTTCGGTTTCGGACAAAACGCGATACAGTGCCGCACCGTCGATTTCCTTTTGCCGGTTGGCAAGGTATCGCTTTACATCTTCTGAGTTTGACATTTTGCTTCTCCCTGAACAAAAGTCAGACGGCGTTGAGAAAAACCCCGTCTGCAAAAAATTATCTCTGCTTCAATGCGTTCCAGCCTGCGTATTTGGCATCGTTTCCAAGTTCCGATTCGATGCGCAGTAATTGATTGTATTTCGCCACACGGTCGGAGCGCGCGGGCGCGCCGGTCTTGATCTGACCCGTGTTCAAGGCAACAGCCAAATCGGCAATCGTCGCGTCTTCGGTTTCGCCGGAGCGGTGTGACGTGACCGCGCGCCATCCCGCACGCTGACAGATCTCGACCGCTTCGATGGTCTCGGTCAGGCTTCCGATTTGGTTAACCTTGACGAGCAGGGCATTGGCGGCATCCTCTTGAATGGCGCGGCGAACTCGTTCGGGGTTCGTGACCAGCAAATCGTCCCCGACAATTTGCGTTGTGTCGCCGAGAGTCTTCGTCAGCAATTTCCATGAATCCCAATCGTCCTGCGCGAGTCCGTCTTCGAGCGAAACGATCGGATAGTCCTTGATCCACTTGGCCCAGAACTCAACCATTTGTGGGCCGGTTAATTTCCTGCCTTCCTTGCGAAGGTTGTACATTTTTGAATCTTCTTCATATAGCTCAGACGCGGCGGGGTCGAGCGCGATGGCAACATCTTTTCCGCGTCCGGCTTTGAAGCCAGCTTTTTCTATCGCGGCCAGGATCACTTCGATGGCTTCGTTGTTGGCTTTGAGCGCGGGCGCGTATCCACCTTCATCGCCTACAAGTGTGATGTAACCTTTATCTTTCAAAACGGATTTAAGTGCATGATAAATTTCTGCGCCCCAACGCAAGCCTTCCGCGAATGACGGCGCGCCCAATGGCATGACCATGAATTCTTGCATGTCGGTGGATTGCCAGTTGGTGTGCGCACCGCCGTTCAAAATATTCATCATCGGGACGGGCAGAACGTGCGCGTACACGCCGCCCAGATAACGATACAAAGGCAGACCGAATGAATTGGCCGCGGCTTTTGCAACAGCCAGACTCGCGCCGAGGATGGCGTTCGCACCAAGCTTTGACTTGTTCGGGGTCCCGTCTAATTTAATTAATTCCGCATCGATGGCTTTCTGCTCGGCCGCGTCCCAGCCGAAGAGTCCCTCAGCAATCACGCCATTGATGTTTGCAGCGGCTTTCGTCACGCCCTTGCCGCCGTAACGTTTCTTGTCGCCGTCGCGTAATTCAAGTGCTTCGTGTGTTCCGGTCGACGCGCCGGATGGAACGGCTGCGCGTCCCCACGCTCCATCGGCGAGCATCACTTCTACTTCAACGGTCGGGTTGCCGCGCGAGTCGAGAATCTCCAAGGCAGAAATGCTTTCAATTGTGGTGTCCATTTTCAACTCCTGGGGTTATATTTTGCGAAAGTCAGCTTGAGTGAAAAATATTTTTTTCCAGGTTGACCTGTGATTAAAGGTTTTTATCACAATCACATTTGCTCAAGTATAATCGCAATTTGTTTGGAGTATCTGTTTTGACTATTCCCGAATTATCTGTGACTGACCCTCGTGATTGCAAGCAATTTGTCTTTTACGCCACCCCATTAAGAAAGTTTGTGGTCTGGGCGTTGACGCGCATCTTTCGTTTGTTCATGAAACTCGAAGTGCGCGGCCTTGAAAATTTTCCCATGAACGGCGCGGTGGTGGTTGTATCGAATCACGTTAACTTTTTTGATGTTTTCCCAATGCAACTTTCCCTGCCTCGGCCGATCTTTTTTATGGCAAAGGCGGAGTTATTCAAATTTGCGCCGGTTGATATTGTGTTTCGTAACTGCGGTGCATTCCCAGTTTATCGCGGCGAGAAGGATGCCTGGGCGATGTGTCACGCCAAAAAAGTTCTGGAGCATGAACAGACGCTTGGCATGTTCCCCGAGGGGACGCGCTCCAAAGGTCGCGGGTTGGCCGTCGCCAAAACGGGAAGCGCCCGTCTGGCGATTGAAGCGAACTGCCCGCTGGTGCCGATGGCAATCGAGGGCGTTGACCAATTCTTCAAAGGCTTCCCGCACCGTGCGCATATTGTAGTTACGTTCCAGCCGCCACTTCTGCCAAAACCGGACGAGACTCCACTGGCGCTGACGGATCGCATGATGTTTGCGCTAGCCTCCGCTTTGCCGGAAGATATGCGCGGCGTGTACGCGGAAGTGCCAAAAGGATTTAGAGATTGATATACAGAAGTGAGCCGGACATAAAGTCCGGCTCACTTCTCGTTAGTTACTTTTTACTTCTTTCCTTTGCGGCTTTCATCAATCCCACGAACAACGGATGCGGCCTCATCGGCCTCGACAAAAATTCAGGATGGAATTGGCTGGCGACCATGTAAGGATGATCGGCGATTTCTGCGATTTCCACTAAGTTTCCATCCGGCGACATACCCGAAAAAACCATGCCGCCTTTCTCGAACATTTCCTTGTAGTTGTTATTAAATTCAAAGCGATGGCGATGACGCTCATCCACCTGCGGCACGCCGTAAGCCGCGGCCGCCTTCGTGCCTTTTTGCAGGACACATGGATACAATCCAAGCCGCATCGTGCCGCCCATGTCAGTGATGCCGCGCTGTTCCAGCATCAGGTCAATGACCGGGTGCTCGGAACCGCGATCAAACTCGGACGAGTTGGCGTCTTCGAGATTGAGCACGTTGCGCGCAAACTCAATCGTCATGGTCTGCATGCCAAGACATAAACCGAGATATGGGACTTTTTTCTCGCGCGCATAACGCGCCGCCATGATCTTGCCTTCAATGCCGCGCGAACCAAACCCGCCGGGGACGAGAATGCCGTCCGCGCCTTGGACGATGTCCCAGCCTTTGTCCTTTTCCAAATCGGCGGAATGGACCCAGCCGATTTCCACCTCGACTTCGTTGGCGAGCGCAGCATGATTGAGC
>JAJYOO010000391.1 GCA_021796155.1 Chloroflexota bacterium | reverse complement strand
GTTGATCCAATTTCCTCAAAGACCTCCAGCAAAATTTCAGATTCAAAAACAGGCTGCAACGGGCGGGCGAGGGTGGTCTTGCCAACCCCGATCACCCCTTCGATGGCGACGTACATGAACGACTCCCAGGTGAGATGTGTCAAGGATACCATAAAACCTAAAGCTATCACGTCATTACAAAGGCGGGTAGCAAGGGTTTGAGTCGCAGGGCGTTGACATCTTCCGAGTGTCCCTACGATATAATTCTTTTGATGACGCGTATTGGCATTGTTCCCAGTGTTGACGGTATCGGCGGGATGGCATCTTTCCGATTCAAATTCGAATCTGGATTGAAAGCTCGCGGAATCGAGGTGACTCACAATCCTGAGCAATCAACCGATGCTATTCTGGTTATTGCCGGGACGAAGAATCTGCCCCCGTTATGGAAGGCTCGCCGCCGCGACGTGCGGATCGTGCAGCGACTCGACGGCGTCAACTGGATCCATCGCAAGCGCAATACCGGCATCAAACATTTTGTCCGTGCAGAGTACGGCAATTTTATTCTGTCGCTGATTCGTTCACGGATTGCCACGCGCATTTTGTATCAGAGCGAGTTCTCCCGTCGCTGGTGGGATGATTGGTATGGCAAACCGAATAAGCCAGCTTTTGTCGTTCACAACGGCGTGGATTTGAATGTGTATCAGCCAAATGCTTTGGATAAGCGCTCAACTGAGCGCTACCGCTTGTTGATTGTCGAGGGCAATCTTGGCGGCGGCTACGATATGGGACTTGATCATGCAATTCAGTTGGCTGAGGCTCTTTCCCAGAAATATAATTTTCCAATGGAAGTGATGGTGGTCGGAAAGATCAGTGACGAACATAAAGCCGCGGTCGAATCCAAAACGCACATTCCGATTCTTTGGACGGGCTCGGTTCCGCGCGAACAAATTCCAGAGATTGACCGTTCCGCTCATTTGCTTTTTTCCGCTGACCTTAACGCAGCTTGTCCCAATTCTGTCATCGAGGCGATGGCGTGTGGATTACCGGTAGTCGCATTTGATACGGGTGCGTTGAATGAACTTGTGCTTGGTGATTCTGGCCGCGTGGTTCCGTACGGCGGCGATCCGTGGAAATTGGATCAACCGGATATTCCCGCGCTGGCGGAAGCCGCTGTGGAAATATTGAACGATCAATTGCATTTTCGAACAGCCGCACGAGAGCAAGCTGAAAAGGCTCTCAGTCTCGATAAAATGATTGATGGCTATTTGAAAGTCTTGTTGGATTGATTCCCGCTGATGAATGCAGATAAACGCAGATTCTTCGGAAAACTCGGACTGCAGCAGCGTGTCCTGCCAAATTATCGCGCGCCATTTTTTGACATGCTCGCTCAATCATGCGATGGCGGGATGAGCTTGTTTGCAGGATTGCCGCGCCCGACCGAGGAAATTACAAGCGGCAAATTGCAGATTGCAAATTATGTCCCCGCAAAAAATATTCATCTTTTCAGCGGCCCGCTTTATTTTTGTTATCAGCGTGGATTGATTGACTGGCTTGCAGATTGGGATCCCGATGCGTTGATCGTTGAAGCCAACCCGCGTTATCTTGCGACGCCGTCTGCCGTGAAGTGGATGCATGCGCACGGGCGCAAGGTCATCGGCTGGGGATTGGGGGCGCCAAAAAGTGCGGGGCTAAAAGTTTGGCGTCAATTCATTCACCAATTTGACGCGTTGATCGCGTACAGTCAGCGCGGCGCGGATCAATATGCCGCACTCGGATTCCCGCATGAGAAAATTTTTGTTGCGCCGAATGCAGTGTCGCCGCGTCCCTTATTTCCTCTTCCTTCACGATCATTGAAAGTTGATTATCCTGCAATTCTCTTTGTTGGACGTTTGCAAGCCCGCAAACGAGTTGATTTTTTGCTGCGGGCCTGTGCGGAGTTGAAGCAAAATATTCGTTTGATGATCGTTGGTGATGGGCCGGAGAGACAAAACCTGGAATCACTTGCGAAGCAGGTTTATCCGTCAGCGGAATTTATCGGGGCCAAACATGGAGCGGAGTTAAAACCTTATTTTACGGAAGCCGACCTCTTTGTCCTGCCCGGAACCGGCGGACTGGCTGTGCAGGAAGCGATGAGTTATGGTCTGCCCGTCATCGTGGCGAAAGGCGATGGCACACAGGATGATCTTGTCCACAGATCGAATGGATGGCAGATTCCGCCAGATGATTATGCCGCTCTGGTCGGCACGATGCGATTAGCTTTATCGGATGTCCAGCGATTGCGAAAGATGGGGGAAGAATCATATCGGATTGTTTTGGATGAAATCAACCTGGAGAAGATGGTCACTGTGTTTGTGACTGCATTGAATTCCTTATGAGGAGGCCGCAGAGGTCTTTTATTATGTGAGAATGACTATGCATCCGCCGCTTTGGCTATTTGACCAATTCCTGAAATTCCGGATGCCGCTTGATATAACCGTCAACGAACCAGCACAATGTTTTCACCCTCAATGAATTCTCCCGTGCGTATGTCAGAGCGGCTTTTGCCAATTTACTCCCGATGCCTTGACCTTCCAACGCGGGCGGAACGTAAGTATGAGTGAAAATAATCGTGCGACCTTGCAAAACGTAATCTAATTCCGCAAGATACGAATTGACCCCGATTTCAAACCGTTTTTGTTTGATATTGTGAACAACGTTCACCTTGTCGAGTTCAATGCCCATATTACCGGCCTGATTGCATCTTCCGCGTGATCTTTATCAACGGTATAAATCGTCGCATCTCTCCGATCAATTCACGCAAAGCCAATGTGAACGCGCCGCCGGGAGTCAAATTCGCAGGTCTCAAAATATTGGCATGGTCCGTGTGATTCATTTCTTCCAATCGCCAAGCACACGAAGAACGCAAAGGAAAAAAACTTCGCACCCTTAGCAGATTTCGCGGTTTCTTCCTTTCTCAGAAGGAAATCTCAATATGCTGATGGTATCATAAACACGTATAATTTTCTTTAGAGGTGCGCCATGATGAATAACCGCCAACTAGCTGACACATTTACCCTCATCGCCAATTTATCCGAAATCAAAGGCGAGATCATTTACAAAACGCTCGCCTATCGCAAAGCCGCGGAAAATCTCGCCGGGCTTGGCCGCGAAGCCTCCGAATATTGGAAGGAGGGCAAGCTCGAGG
>JAJYOO010000031.1 GCA_021796155.1 Chloroflexota bacterium | reverse complement strand
TGGATTTATTATCAATGAACGTGGTGCCCAACGCGATCTTGCCGATTACACCTTGATCTTTGGCGGCCTGGATGAGAGGTATAAAACCTGAACCAGCCCAAGTCACAATGAAAGCCTGCGCGCCGGATTTGGCGATCTGATCCATGTAAGGCGTAAAGTCGGTGGTGGTCAGCGGCGCAAAGATGTCGTCTGCAACAAACGTTCCACCATCCAAAGTGCAGGCATCGCGGAAGGCTTGAGCAGAACCGTGACCAAACGCGTAATCCGGTGCAATCTGGACGAAGGTCTTGTACTGCTTGGTTAGCGCCAAGCACTCGTTCATCGCGTCCTGATAGTTGTTTCGGCTGACGCGGAAGGTATATTCATTGAAGTCCGCACCTGTAATCTCGTTGGCGGCGGCAGGCGCAACAATCAGCGGAATCTTGTTCTGCAATGCAATGCCTTGCAAAGTCGCGGTCGCAGCAGACGAAACGGTTCCAACCAGGATGTTAACCTTTTCAACGTCAATCAATTCGTTGGCAACCGTGGTGGTTGTGTCGGGATTGCTGGCATCGTCGCGGACGAAGACCTGGATCTTGCAATTGCCGAGCATGAAGTCGTTTTCCTGCGTTGTCTTGAAGTCGAATACCGAACCGGCGGAACCAGCCGCGCCGGTCGCGTATTCCATGCCGAGCATGAACGAGCGCGGGATCATCACACCGTAGATGGCGAGCGGACCGGAAAGGTCAGTGATCAAACCGATCTTGATCGGTTGAGCACAGGTCAAATTGGCTGGAGCCTGCGTCGACGCGGCAGTGGCGGCAGGCGGCTGGGTAGTAGCAGGCGCTTGTGTCGCAGCGGGTGCTTGTGTGGAAACGGGTGCCGTTGTCGACGCGGCAGTCGGAGTGGCGGCGGGAGCGCAGGCAGCCAGCATCAGAGCCATGGTCACCAGCGCAAAAGCTAACGTGCGAAATACTTTCATGGGGTTGCTCCTCCTAAAATTTTGAGTAGGTTGAATATCAACGAACGAAACGGATTTTCTTTGAGGCGGCACCTCCTATCCTGCAAATTCAACAATGGCACGCGCGGCGGCTTCCGGAATCTCAATCGGGAAGAAGTGCCCCGCGCCTGGAAAGATAATGACTTTACCATTGGCAATTCGCTTCGCGAGCAAGTCCGCGTTTTCGGGCGGGACAACTTTGTCGTACGCGCCGAACAAGATCAAAGTCGGGACACGGATGCGAAGCAATTTCGACTCAAACGCCGCCGCTTCGGGAATCAGCGAAAGTCCAATTGCCATCTGCGCTTGATATGGCGCAGGATCAACTGGATTTGCGACGCGCCACTTAATCCATTCGTCGAGCACTTGCGGATTCCTTTCCGCCCACCCCGGCGCTGTGCTGACAACGAGTCCGTTCTTGAAGCGTGTCAACGAATCGCTCGTCACGTCAGATAAAACTCTCATCGCTTCAGGCGTGACTGGGATCGCGCGCGGCCCACCAAAGTTGGTCGAACACAAAATGAGTTTTTCCACTTTCGACGGAAAATCGAGCGCCATGGCTTGTGCGATAAATCCGCCCATCGAATGACCAACCACGATTGCTTTCTCGATGTCCAGTGCATCCAATAGTTCAGCGGTATCTGCGGCTAACATGTGCGCGCTATATGGCCCGGCAGGTTTATCGCTTTGACCGACACCGCGATTATCAAAGGCGATCACTTGAAAATGTTTTTCCAAAAACGGAACCATGCGGTGCCATTGCCACAGCGAATAACCGATACCAGAAATCAGTACAAGCGGTTTGCCCGCGCCATGAATTTCATAATAGAGTTCGATCCCATTGGCTTTTATCTTAGGCATTTCAATTCCTTTGGAAAGTAGAGAGTGGATGTTTGCATACTCACTACTTTCTACTCATCAGGAACTTTTCTCTCAATTCCGCTTTTATTACTTTTCCATACGGCGAATACGGCAGGGACTCAATGAACTCCACGCGCTTTGGAATTTTGTATTTTGCCAATCGTCCCTGACAAAATGACAGCAATTCTTCGCTGCTCGCTATTTGATTCGGCTTGCACGCCACAATCATCAAACCAACTTCGCCCCATTTCTCATCGGGCTGGCCAATCAAGGCCGCATCGGCAACCGCATCGTGCTCGCGGAAGACAGCTTCAACTTCTGCGGCGTAAACATTTTCACCGCCACTGATGATCATGTCTTTGAAACGTCCCGCGATATGGAAATAGCCTTCTTCGTCCATGCGCGCCATGTCGCCAGTGTGAAACCATCCGTCTTTCAAGGATTGTCGCGTGGCTTCTTCGTTGTTCCAATAACCTGTACACACATGCGGGCCTTTGATGATCAATTCGCCAGTCTCGCCAGCGTCCACATCGTTTCCATCTTCATCAACCAAACGCATCTCGCTATGAAAGATCGGCTTGCCGACCGAGCCGCGTTTACGTATCGCTTCTTCATCGGTCATAGAAAAACAATTTACGCCGACTTCGGTCAGGCCATAGCCCTGTCGCATGGTCACACCTTTGGCCTTATTCCACGCCTCGATCAACGAGGGTGGGCATGGCGCTCCTCCACTGATAAAAAAGTGAACGTGGCTGAAATCAGTTTTTGCAAACTGCGGTGAATTCATCCACACCTGGAACAAAGTCGGCACGCCAAGAATGACCGTGCATTTTTCATCAACGATCAATTGCAGTGACGCATCGGGATCGAAATTTCTCGCCTGCACAATTCGTCCACCCGCGTAAAAAAGCGGAACGAGAAAAACAAACAATCCGCCTGAATGAAACATCGGCGTCAAAATGGGCGAGACATCTTTTTCGCTGAGTCCCCACGAAATGACCGTGTTGATCGCGTTCCATAAAATTTGACGATGTGGAAGGATTGCGCCTTTGGGGCGTCCCGTTGTGCCGGATGTGTACAGGATACAATAAGCATCATCACCGTTGATATCAATCCGCTTCGGCTCGGACATCGAAGCTTGCTCCAGCGATTCTTCATACGACTCTGCGCTGGAAATTTTTGCTCCTTCGAGCGAGATGGTTTTTTCCACGCGAATCAGGCCACGCATTTCTTCATAGACAGAAATAAATTCCGGGCCAATGATCAATAATTTTGGCTGACAGTCATTGATGATATAGGTCAGCTCGCGCGATGTGAGTCTCCAATTCAATGGAGCAAAGATCGCTCCAATTTTCCCTAATCCGAATAAGAGATCAACGTATGCGATGCTATTGTGCGCCAATATCGAAACGCGGTCGCCTTTTTGCACGTTGAATTTTTCGCGCAGAAAATTCGCAGCGCGATTGGCACGCTCATTGAGTTGAGCATAGGTATAACGAATCCCGCTCGTGAGATCGTATAAAGCCTCGCGGTCGGGAGTTAGATTCGCGCGTTTGGTTAGGAGGTCGGCAGCGTTCATAAATGTTTTCAAAACAGAATAATAAAATCTCTGTGCTCTCAGTGTCTTTGTAGTGAATTAGGTCCCAACAACGATACCGCCATCCACGCGCAAGACTTCGCCAGTGATAAACGAAGCATCATCCGAAGCAAGGAAAAGATACGCGTTGGCAATATCGCGCGGATCGCCTAATCGTCCAAGCGGCGTGCGGCCTTTCATGCCGTCCAACACTTTTTCGGGCATTGAGGTGACCATATCGGTTGCAATAAATCCTGGCGCGACCGCATTGACGCGGATTCCATATTTTCCAAGTTCGCGCGCCCAGACTTTCGTCATGCCGATCACGCCGGATTTCGTCGCTACATAATTGGTTTGTCCGAAATTTCCATCAAGGCCGACAACGGACGAAGCATTCAATATCACGCCGCCGCCTTGCTTTACCATTACTGGTGCAACCGCCTGCGAACAGTTGAACACGCCTTTCAAGTTGATTGAGATGACGAGATCAAAATCCTGCTCCGACATTTGCCCGACCAATTGGCCTTCTTTAAATTTGACCATTTGTCCGTCGCGCAGAATACCTGCATTATTGACCAGCACATCAATACGCCCGTGTTTCGCGACAACTGTATCAACCCATTTTTGGACGGCTTGTCGATCCGCAACATTGACTTTATGAAATGAAGCATCTTTGCCAAGCAATTTGAGAGTTTCCCCTCCCACTGACTCGTTGACGTCACAGATCACAACCGTGGCGCCTTCTTCGGCAAAACGCAAGGCGGTTGCCTTACCAATCCCCGCCGCGCCGCCCGTGACGAGGATCACTTTATCTTTCATCTGCATTTTCTTCTCCTCAACAAGAACGTGAAAGCGGACAGCCGGACTTGGATGAAGGCAGGTTTGAAGGCTGCCCGCTTTTCACATGGTGACGTTTTATCATCTGCCAGTTACGTGCAGGTTACACGGTGGGGGCACAGCCGAATGAGGGCACAAGAAGATCGTCCAATGCCTTGCTATGCCCCTACAAGTTCATTCCAACATCTTCTTAAACGACGCCATGACCTCATCGGGCTTTTCAATGAACGGAGAATGACCAGTATCTTTGATAACAACTTCTTCGTAAGAGCCGCCTTTGGCCTTATATTGATCCAGGATGTGACGCGTTTGGCTGACCATCGGCTGTGGAGGATAAACATCATCGCCGGGCCAACCGGGGACGAAGCCCAACTTGCCGAGATTGCCCATATCGAAGAAGGATGTATCGGAAACAATCATGTCCGAGTCGCCACGGACCCAAAGCATGGAAGGTTTGGGCGAGGCGGCGATGAATTTGTCCACGCTGTCACCAACGTATTTTGGAGAAAGAGCGTTGATCGGACCAAACTTTCCCGGCGCGACATTCGGCCAATTTACAGATGGAACAGAATCACCGGGATATTTTTGATCTCCAACTTTTTCAGTCATGAGGGATGTGAGCAAATCTTCTTCACGCGCGGGTTTGAAAGGCGGCTTCCAATAAAAAGAATTCATGACAACACGTGGTGATGCTTGCAGATTGTCGCTGGAACGATCCCCCTTCGCCATCAGCTTCGGAAATTCGGGGTTCACGATGCCACCCCCAGAACCGGCGAAGTCAGCGTAACAGGGTTTGCCATCCACGCCTTTGCAGCCGCCAAAGCCATAAGGCGAACCGGGGTCAACCGCGGTAGCACTCAAAACCCTTTTCGCCGCGGCCGCCACAAGTCCAAACACGATCGTGCCGCCCATCGAATGTCCGATGACATGGAACTTGTCAATCTTCAACGCATCAAGAAACGCAAATAGGTCATCAATCCAATCGCCCATGCCGCGCGTCGCGTCGATCAATTTATCTTCGGTATCACCATAGCCGCGCAAGTCGGGAGCGATGCCGCGAAATCCGGGTGGAAGTTTGAGCATCATCTCTTCCCAATACGTGGAAGAAGATGCGTTGCCATGAATGAACAGAACCGGTTTGCCGTTATCGGGCCCGCTGAAGAGTGCGTGTATTTTCAATCGGGGTGTATTTACCATCTTCGATGTGATGCCAGACAAAGTAGGAACGGTTGACATATTCATCTCCTTATTTTGAAAATTGATCGCGCAGTTCGCGCTTGAGAATTTTCCCTGCGGCGGAAATGGGCAGGGCATCCATGAACGTCACGGATTTTGGAACTTTATATTTTGCCAGTCGCTCGGCCATGAATTTCAATAATTCCTCCTCCGCCAGAGTTTGATTGGGTTTAAGCACGACACATGCCTTGCCGACTTCACCCCATTTTGCATCAGGCAAGCCAATGACCGCGCACATGTGCACGGCAGGGTGTTGGTACAAAACTTTTTCGATCTCAGCCGGATACACATTTTCGCCGCCGCAGATGAACATATCCTTCTTACGATCCACGATGAAGAAATATAGTTCTTCATCGAAGTAAGCAACATCGCCTGTATGGAAGTATCCGCGTTCATCAACGGCATCTTTTGTGGCATCTGGATTGTTGAAATAGCCGGAACAATACGAGGGACCTTTGAGCACCAATTCACCCGCTTCATTCGGACCGAGGAAGCGGTTTTCGTCATCGACGATTTGCGCGTCCACGAAAAAGTTTGGTCTGCCAATCGAACCAGCTTTGCGAATGGCATCTTCCGGTGCGAGGGCAAAAATGCCGGGACCGAATTCGGTCATGCCAAAGCCCTGCTTAAAGCGGATGTTCTTTTCTTTTGTATATTTCTCGACCAGCGGCACAGGCAACGGCGCGCCGCCTGAAGTGCAGAAACGTAATGAGGACAGATTTGCTGAATCCCAATTGGACGCGGTGGTCAGCATTTGATACATCGTCGGCACGGCGGCAAAAATCGTGACATGCTCGCGTTCGAGCAAAGTCAAAACTTGTGTAGGATCAAAGGTGCGGATCAATATTGTGGTTCCGCCAAAAATAACTTGCGGCAAGGTATAAACAAAAAGTCCGCCCGTGTGGAACATCGGGAAGACATTGAGATAGACATCGTTATGTGTCACATCATGGATGACAGTATTGAGCGTATTCCATCCGATCATGCGATGAGAAACTTCCGCGGCTTTGGGAAGGCCGGTTGTGCCACCGGTAAAAATTAAAGCGGCGGTATCTTCCGCTTCGAGCACTTCGCAAGTCACCGCAGAGTCGGAACTGGAGTGAAGAGTCGTTTCAAATGGAAGAGAATTGCCAATGCCATTGCCATCAAGATGGAGGATGGTTAATGGATAATGTTCGACAAGTTGGGCGACATTTTCTTTGAAGTCATCTGAAAAAATCAAAATCTTTGGCGTGGTGTATTGGAAAATTTCCAACAGTTCATGCCAGTTCAAACGCCAGTTGAGCGCGGTATGGATCGCGCCGAGTTTGGAACATGCGAAGAATGAATCAAGATGTTCATATCCGTCGCGTGCGAGGATGGCAACTCGGTCGCCTTTGCCGATACCCTGAGATTTCAACCAATTGGCAAATTTATTGGCACGACGATTGGCGTCGCGGAATGTCAATTGCCATTCAGGATTTTTACCAGCGTCAATAAAAGCAAGCTTGTCAGGAGAATATAGTTCGCGTCTTGCCAAGTAGTCGCCTATGTACATCATTTCTCCTCGTAATGGAAGGTAGGAAGTGGAAAGACAAGAAAGCAATTCGCTGCTTTCCACTTTCCAACATCATTTCGCCGTCCATTTCCAAACAGATGACGCCATCGTAATTCCGCCGCCGCTGGCGCAGAACAAAATCACATCGCCAGTCTTGGGACCTTTGCCCTGATTAATTGCGTCATCCAACGCCATAACAACGCACGGCGAGCCGGTGTAACCCCATTTATCCATCACCCAGTGAGTTTTCTCGATGGGCTGTTTCAACAATTGCATCATGTATTCGATGGTGCGGAGATTCAACTGCGTGAAGAAATAATGATCCACATCATCAAACGTCAATCCGGCTTTATCCAGCGCGCCCTGCATCAGCTTGGGCCAATATTCGGTATTGAACGTCTTCGGAAATTTTTTGACGAATTCCACCTTGGGCCTGCCAAACTGAGATAAGTTTTCTGGCGTGCACGGGCGGAACGCGCCGCCTGTATATATTCCAAGCCCGTCGTGGAAGGAACCAACCGCGAGAAGATTGCTGCCAAGAAAACCTTTTTCTTCACCAATACCTAACACGACTGCGCCTGCGCCGTCAGCAAAAAGGTTAGCAGTCTTTTTGTCCTTGAAATCCAGAAAACGACTCATGCCATATCCACCCGCGACCAAAACATATTTCATGGTTGGCTCAGTCATCAAATAACGTGCACCCTGGTCGAGAGCAGTCACCCATCCTGCACAAGCCGAGTTGACATCGTAGCATCCAGCTTTGTCCGCGCCAAGTTTGTATTGCACAACAACGGATGTGCTTGGCGAGAGGTAATCCGGCGTGTCGGTGGAGACAATGATCAGGTCGAGATTACCCGCTGAAAGTCCCGCGCGAACGAGAGCTTTCTTGGATGCTTCCACGATCAGGTCGGAGGTGGTTTGATTGGATGACATCCAACGTCGTTCGCGAATTCCAACATTCTCGATCAGCCATTGGCTGGTTGATTCGCCAATCAGCGAGTCAACTTCGACATTCGTTACGACGCGTTCGGGGACGTAACTGCCGGTAGAAAGAATTTGAATGTTACGAGGCATGTTTCCTTTTAGGTCCCATCGCTTTTTGAATCTTCCAACGGAACAAAACGCCGCATGAACTCGACCGCTTCCTTCCACGCGCTGAAGTTCAATTCTTCATCGCTTTGAATGTGACGGATCGAGCCGCGTGAAATGGACAGCTTGCTCTCCGTGTTTTCAACCACGAAGCGAATGACAAAGGAAGATATGCTGGAAGGAACTCGGGAATTCACATTGCCAGTTTATCAAGCGCCGGTAACCAGCCAGTTACAAAACAAAAGAGCGGCCAGAGGCCGCTCCATGTTTCGCAGTTAATTATATTTGCTGCCAGACAATTCTTCGTACAGCTCTTTTGTCTCCGATGATGGAGAAAGATCCAGTTCTTTTTGCAGAGTTTGGATACACCGCTGGTACGTCCGGCCCACCTGGCCGCGATCACCGAGCCGGTCATAGGCTAGCATCAAGTGACGGTACGCGCGCTCCCAGCAGTTATCCTGAGTCAATACACGCTGGCACAGATCAATGACTTCCGCATATTTATTTTGCTGAAGCAGAAGTTCAGCCAAACGATCTGCCGATTCAAGAAACAACGAAGCCAATCGTTCGCGCTCTTCCGCGGCCCATGTTTCATATAAAGTATCGGGAAGATATTCGCCGCAATACAAGTCCATAGCGTGCTGGAGCAATTCGATGTCGAATTTTTTTGCTCGGTGCACCGCATCTGTGAATTGATCCGCATCCAATTGCAAATCGGCGTTGGGGCGAATCGAGTAAGTCGTGCCTTCCCGCAAAATAAACGCCGACTCGCTCCCGGGATCGCGTTCAGGTTCTAAAACTTGATATAACGTGTTCAGCGTGATCTTGAAATTTCGTTGTGCGGTGGCAGTGTCGGCTTCGGGCCATAGATATTCACAGATCTGATCGCGGTCGAGAGGCGAATGGCGATACGTGATCAGCAATTGAAAAAGCTGACGCGCTGATTCGCGCCGCCATCCATTCGCGGGTATCGCTTCGCTTCCCCTCCAGACCTGGAAACTGCCCAGCGTTTGGACACGGAGTCTAAACCCGGAGTGAATCTTCACACCCGACAAATTCATGATTTCCAACAGCCGGCCAATGTACGCGCTCTCCCATTCTTGCGCGCGTGCATATAACAACAAAGGAACAAAGATTCTTTCGTCTGGTGCACCCAGCAACGACGGACGTGTGAAGAAAAAGTAATATCCGTTTTGCTGACAAATTGCAAGTGCTTCAGGTAATATTGGTTTGAGCTGCTCGAATTGCCTTTGCTTGAAGTATCCGAAAGCCAGCCACAAACGACTAATGCTTCGTCCGAAAGGATCGCTGCATTCCTGAAAACCAATCACTGCACGATTGAGCCATTCCTCCGCGGCTTCATAGCGCGCCGCGAGCATCAGACTTGAACCCATCGCGAGGCGCGTCAATGATGCGATCCATTCATCTCCAGCTTGCGTTGCGATCTCAATTGCTTCTTGCGCAAAGGCTTGGGCGTGCTGCAAGTCACCTTGATAGCCATACGCACGGCATAAACCCCAATCTGCTTCGACAAGCAGACGCGGCACATCCAGGTTGCGGCTGATCTCCACACTTTTTTCAAACTCATTCAACGCCTGCGCGAAATTTTCATTGTTCGGATTTGAAGACACGTTCAAGGCATGTCCCTGACGCATATGCCCGACTGCGGTGACGAACGGAGACTTCAACTTGTCGCCGCGGCGCGTGCCTTCAATGGCAGCTTGATAAGCATGTTTGCTCATGCCCATCATCGAATAGATCAACGAGAGCAACAGCATGGTCTCGCGATGGGCGCGCGGAGTTTGGACTGGCTCGCGCTTTTCTGTTTCAGCCAGTTCTTCCAGGCCGCTCCGCGCTTCTTCGAGACGGCCCGTTCGCAACCACACGCGAAACAAAAGCTGATCATTTGATGGACCTTCCGCGCGTAATTCCTCGGCGCGCTGACGTAAACGTTCCGCTTCCTCTACGTGGCCGGAGTTCAATTTGTTTTCTGCCAACAACTCATACAAGCGCACTTGAGTCTCGCGGTCTTCAAAACCATCACTCAAACGGATAGCTTCTTCCAGTAGGCGCTCAGCTTGACTCGGGTTAACTGTGTCAATATAAACACGTGCCTGGCCGCGCAGTGCGCGCGCCACGCCATCCTGTTGTCCGCGCGAGCGCCAGAGAGTCTCGGCTTGCTTGTACCAGCCTTGCGCCTCGTCGAAGCGACTGTGTAAACGCGCCAAATCTCCCAGTGTAAAAATCAGCATGGGGTGTTGATGCAGGTTCGAGGGCGGCAATGAAGCGATGTATGTCGCAAGCGTATCAAGCCGTCCTGCAGAAAGAAGTGTCGGAGCATAAACATCCAAAAGATTTGCGGCTTCATCCCATGCCTGCGCCTCGAACAAATGATAGATGGCGGACTCGTGATCTTTACGATTCAAAAAATATTCCGCCGCGATCTGATGCCATCGGCTTCGCTGTTCCGCCGAAGATTGTTGCCGCAAAAAATTATGGAAGATATGATGGTAGCGCAGCACGCCGTCGGCAGTCTCGACCACGAAGAGGTCCTGGCGGCGCAAAAAAGCCAGCATCGAAGCAGAGTCGTTCGCGAAATCGCCGACTGCCTGACGTAATGCATCGCAGGCTTGCGGATGAAGATCACGCAACGTAGAAGTGAGCAAAAGGAAATCGCGCACATCCTGAGGCTGGCGCTCGAATACCTCGCGGGCGAGGACATCAAATAAAACTTCCAGCGAATCGGCCTGCCAGCGCGAGGGAAACTCAAGCGTCGCGCCTGATTGATTGCGAAGGCTCTGCCAAATCAGTTGTAATGCAATTGCCCAACCTTCTGTGTACGTCAATAAAGATTCGGCTTCTTCTGTTGTAAGATCGAGTTGATAATGAAGCGCAAACAATGAAGAGATTTCGCTTTTAGTAAACGCCAACACTGACTGATCAAGCTCAAGATAATCGCCCTGCGAGCGCCAACGTGATAACGTTGGCAGCGTGATCGTTGGCCGCCCGGATAAGAGAACGTGCAAATGTGCCGGAGCCAAGCCAATCAAATGATCGAGGATATACGCCACCTCGCCAGAGTCTGTGACATGATGCGCGTCATCCATGATCAAAAGTATTGGATTGGTTAAATAACTTGTCAATGAATTGAGAATTTGTTCCAGCACGCCGCGCCACGGAAGCCGTCCCTGCGTACTGTCCCAACTATTTAAATAGGAAAAAGGCAGATCAACGATCTCCGGCAAAGCATACTGAATCGCATGACATACATGCTGAAGGAAAACCAGCGGATCGGTATCCTCTTCGTTGACCTGATACCAAATAATCGGCTTGACCTCGCCAGCCAATTCTGCCAGCGCGGTGCTTTTGCCATAACCCGCCTCGGCCTGCAAGATCGTGAGGCGATAATCCAACGCCTGCTTCAGAATTTGATTCACGCGCGGACGCGCTAACGTCCGTGCGTTGCGCGGCGGCGGAATGATTTTTGTTCGCAAGATCGACGGGTAGGGTTGCATTTAAGTGGGCAAATTTTACCCTTGTATTTGCATCGTGGAAATGCGAAGTCGACTAGACAAATAACAATTAGCAATGGGATGCGCGTTGCACGGCTTTTTGATCTTTTCGAGAAAGTGCTGAATTTCGGAGTCGGTGGATTCGGGCAGCGAGATTTGTAAATAGCAGACGCGGTTCTGATATGGTCAATTACTTACTGTTCGCTGATCTTTCCCTCATCCATTCCACTAACCGGTAGCGTAAAACTTTTCCGATGAAGGTGCGCGGGAAATCATCCATGAAAATCACAAAGCGCGGGACAAGATCAGGAGGCAAGCGGCGCTTGCAATAAGCAATGATCGATTCGGGCGTTGGTCTCTCGCGATCTGCAATGACGAACGCAAACGGATGACCCGCCACCGCCGTGACCGCGACTTCTTTTACCTGTGGAATTTCATAGATCACTTCTTCGACATCACGCGGGAAGGCTGGCTTGCCCGGCTTGGAAGCGTACCACATGTCGGCCTTGCGGGCAATGATGCGGAAATATCCATCCTCATCACGCTGTGCAACATCGCCAGTCAGCCGCCATCCATCTTCACTGAGAACTTCTTTCGTGGCTTCGGGATTTTTCCAATAACCTTTCATGACTTGCGGACCGCGCACAGCCAATTCACCGATCTGACCCGGCTCCACTTCTTTTCTTCCTTTGACCAAATCCACCACCGCAGCCTCCGTGGACGGGAGCGGGATTCCGATGCTGCCAACTTTTCCATGCCCTTCAAGTGGATTCGCGTGAGTCACTGGCGAAGCCTCGGTCAACCCATAACCTTCGACAAGTCGGCCTTTCGTTAATTTCTCAAAAGCTTCCTGTACTTCAACTGGTAAGGGCGCGGAACCACTGATGCAAGCTTTGATGGATCGAATTCCATATTTTCGCACGCCGCGAAAATTGTTGATGGCGACATACATATTTGGCACACCAGCAAAAATCGTCGGCTTGTATTTTTTGATTGACTTGAGTACATCCAGAACTTGGAATTGCGTCTTTAGCACCATCGCCGCGCCAAGTGCCACCGGAACATTTAACCCGGTAGTCAAGCCGTAACTGTGAAAGACTGGCACAACGCACAAAAATCGTTCTTTGCCTTCTTTTGCATCCGGCAGCCAATGACGAGTCTGAAGCGCGTTCGCGACCAGATTGCGATGCGTTAGCATCACACCTTTGGCTAAGCCAGTTGTACCACCTGTATATAAAATGGCAGCCAAATCATCCGGGAGAATTTCTACTGTCGGAGATTTATCGCTTTGACCATCCAACAATCGATTCCAACGCAACTCGTTGGCGACATGCAAGCCGCGATTGCGCCAACGTGAGATCAAATATTTCGGCAAGGACAAATATTCAGCCGGGTCAGTCAGCACAATGTGTGGCACACCGCTTCCCTGCTGGATTTGAGTCGCAAGCCCGGCCCACATCGACAGCGTGACGAGCACACTTGCATCCGCGTCTTTGACTTGGCGAATCACTTCCTCCGGTTCGATCATCGGCGGGATGAAGACCGCGGTTGCACCGGCTTTGAGCGTTCCATAAAATGCAATCACAACCTGTGGCGTGTTTGGTAATAACAAAACGACGCGCGCGCCTTTGCCAACGCCAAGCGACTGGAGTGCATTGGCAAAACGATTGGCTTCATGATTCACAAAGCGATAGGAATGGCGGCTTCCTTCAAAGAAGATGGCCGGATGAAGCGGAAACCGTCTGACCGACGAGCGCAATAAATGATGCAGTGGAATATTTGGTATCGCCGTTGTATAAGGCACGCCCGGTTCATAATGCGCCAGCCACGGACGCTCTTTTCTTAAAGGTTCGCGTCCGCCGATTCTTTTGCGAAC
>JAJYOO010000030.1 GCA_021796155.1 Chloroflexota bacterium | reverse complement strand
AATGAATCCATTTGATGCTGCCAAAGATCAGACCAAATAAAAGAAGTGGCAAGCCGACGAGGATGTAAATGCTGCCCATCGAAAAATCATAGATGAAATTTTTCAAAAGAATGCGCCGGAATAAAGTTCCAAATAATTTTGGCGGAAACTCGAACAGTACACGATGAATGACGAGACTGGAAGCTTCGCCTTGATATCGCGCTGGCATTGGAACATCTTGCACGACAGCGCCAAGTAGATAAAGCTTTGCGAGCATCGAAGTTTCAAAATAATAGCTGTGATCAATTTGATCGAGCGGCAATTGCTTCAGTGCTTCTGTGCGGATGGCAATGAATCCATTGGTTGGATCAAAGAGATTCCAATAGCCGGTCGCAGCTTTGGCAAGAAATCCGAGTCCCATGTTACCAACGCGGCGGATGATCGGCATTTGCCTCAGCGCGGCAAAATCGCGGAAGCGATTGCCTTTTGCGTAATCGGCTTTCCCGGCGATCAGCGGTGTCAAAAGTTCTGGCAATCGGCTGATGTCCATCTGGCCATCGCCGTCAATTTTGACAACGATCTGCGCGCCGAGTTCCAGCGCTTTGCGAAAGCCGCTGACCATCGCTCCACCCACGCCCTGATTTTGCGCGTGCCGTACCAGGATGAGGCGAGAGTCATTTTTAACGAGAGCCGCTACCAGGTCCGCGGTGCGATCTGGCGAAGCGTCATCCACAACGATGATGTGATCGAGGAATGGCGGGAGTCCAGCCAAAACGGACTCGATCTCGTGTTCCACACGATATGCTGGGATCACTGCTGCGATGCAATATTTTTGAAAATCAAACGGCTGCGACATTTCGGGATAATTGTAATCGAACCTTCATGCAGAGCGTTTTCATTTTTTGCGTTAGAATTGCTCCAGATTTAGGCGAACAAAGGTTTTGACGGGCAAATATGGCGTCTTCGAGGGAACGGATTCTTGTTGTTGAAAGCGACCCCGATATCAGTGATTTTATTGCGCGGCAGGCTCTAAAGCCGCTCGGTTACGAAGTGGTTCTGGTCGGGGATGCAGGGGCGGCAATCAAGCAGGCGGTTCAGATGCCGCCGGACTTGATCGTCGCTGGTTTAAATTTGCCCGGTTTGAGCGGAAAGGATTTGCTGGCGGCGCTAGCATCACAGGGAATCAGCGCGCCGCTGGTTGTTGTCACAGAAAAAGGGCAGGAACAAAGTGCGATTCAAGCCTTTCGACTTGGAGCGGTGGACGCGTTATTTTGGCCGGCGCGCGACGCTGAGATCGTCCGCGTGGTGGAACGCGCTTTGCAACAGACGCGTGAAGCGCGGGCACGTCAAAAACTCGGGCAGCAGTTGGAGGCAGCGAATCAGGAACTCCAGCACCGCGTCCGCGAACTGACCACGATTTTAGCGATTGGCAAAGCGGTGATCTCCGTTACCGATCAACGCCAACTTTTTGATCGCATCGTCGAAGGCGCGCTGCAAGTTTCAGAAGCGGACATGGGCTGGCTGGTATTGCGCGATGATCAAAGCAAAGCATATCTGCTAACAACCTCCCGTAATTTGCCAAACGGCTGGTCTAAGAAAATTAATCAGCCGCTGGACGATGGCATCAGCTCATTGGTCGCGGTTTCCGGCGAGCCACTGACCATCCACGGTGGGCCGCTTGAAAAATTCAAAGTGGCCGCGCTCGGAAAATCAGCGGCGGTGATCCCGCTCAAAGTCCAGAATGAGGTGATCGGCTTGCTGGTTGTTGTCCGAAAAGCCGACCGCGAATTCGATAAAAGCGCGGAAAACCTGCTCGAAGCTGTTGCAGATTTTGCATCCATTTCTTTGGTCAATGCTCGACTGTTTCGCGCCATACAGCAAACAGCCGAGGCTGCAAAGCTGAACGAAAAGTCTCGCAGTGCAATTTTGGAATTTTTGAGGAGGTCCATTCAGGAAGAAATGCAAGTTTCCATGTATCCGCTTGAAGCGTTGATCTCCGGCAAGTCTGGCCCCGTAACCGACGCTCAGGCACAAGCTTTGAAAACCGTGCAAAATTCTCTGCAACGTCTCTCGCGTTCTGCTGAGAAAACCATTCCACCGTCCACTGCAAGAACAAAGTGAATTCATGGCTGCGAATGAATTGATCCTGCTTGCGATGGACGAGTCTCAAATTTTGCGCCTCATGGAGCGCGCTTTGCGGGCTGTGGATTATGATGTTGCCATTGTCCATGATCCGGGCGGGCTTGAAAAAGCATTGGAGGAGTCGTCGCCTGCGCTTTTGCTGATTGGCGAGACTTTCCACACGGAAGATGGCATCGAGATCGCAAAGACGCAACTCGGCCGCTTCCCGACACTTCCCATTTTGTTGTATGCGGAAAAAGATACGACTGGCGTTGTGAAAGCAGTCATCAACGCGGGATTGAGCGGATACCTTTATCCGCCGCTCAAAACGGACGATATAGTGGATGCCGTTAAAAAGAGTTTGGCGCGTGCCCGGCATCTGGGCGATTGGATTCGCCGCGAAGTCAAAAAGACGACCTCGTCCCTTGAGAAACGCGCCGAAATTTCGGAGTCCGAGAAAGAGCGACTTGAATTAATCATCGCCAGCATTGAAGATGGCGTGATTGTTCTGGATGAACATAAAAAAATCCTGATGATGAATCGAGTCGCGCTGGGCGCATTCGCGTTGGACGGCTTGGACATTACCGGAAAGCCCGTTTCCGAAGTTATTAATAATAATGATTTTCAAGCTTTGATGACCAAGTCTGATAGCGGCATCAAGTATTACGAGTTGAACTTCGACGACGGACGCGTGTTCAGCGCGCAGCATACGCCGATCCCGGGCATCGGCTCAGCGATCACAATGCAGGATATTAGTTATCTCAAACGCCTGGATCAGATGAAGAATGATTTCGTGCATACGGTTTCGCACGATCTGCGCTCCCCGCTAACAGCTGTATTGGGTTATGCCGAATTGGTCGAACGCGTCGGCCCGCTCAACGAACAGCAGACCGAGTTTATCCGCCGCGTCCAGAACAGCGTTCAAAATATCACCACGTTGGTCAATGACCTTCTGGACCTGGGCCGGCTCGAGGCCGGATTCGATACCCGTCGCGAGACCGTTCAGATAGAGAATGTTTTACAGTATTCGCTGGGATTGCTGGATTCTTTAGTTAGAAAAAAGAATATTCATCTGACGCAGGAAATCGCCAGAAGCATTCCACCGTTGCGCGCCAACCCAATCCGCATCCGGCAGATGATTGACAACCTGATTGGCAATGCCATCAAGTACGCGCCGGAAGAAGGTGAGATTCGCATTTCTCTCCACAGCGCGGATAATCAGGTTATTCTACAGGTATCGGATAACGGCCCAGGGATTCCTTTGGCTGAACAAAATCTTATCTTCGATAAATTCTATCGCGCCACGAATGTGGCCGAGAGCAGCCGGGGTACCGGGCTTGGACTGGCCATTGTCAAATCCATTGTGGATGCTCATCACGGCCGCGTGTGGGTAGAATCAAAGCTCAATCAGGGTGCTGCATTTTTTGTGGTTTTGCCAGCATCCGAGCAATAGGAAATTCAATAGATTTTGCAGCTTAAAAACTGCCACCGCCGGGGAGACCGGCGGTGGCTTTCGCCAAAGGAGGAGACAGTGAGGAGCATCTTGGAGGTGTCTTTGTTCCGTCTCCATGCTCATAATACACTACGAGAGATGGTCAAGTCATTATCAAATGTCACTTATGCTTGGTGATTATCTTCACAAATAATTTACGCCGAATTGACGCAAAATTCCACAAATCTCCCCTTTTATTTTTGAAGTTTCAGGATAAATTCCCGCGCAAAAGAAATTGCATCCTCCGAATCTTTGTATTCTTTTATTGATAGCTTTGGAGCTGGATTCCCTGTAATCATCTTGGAAACTTTTCGGCCAGCTTGATAAAGGCAAAGCACCGGCTTTTCCGTTTGAAGCGCAAATCCAATTTCATAACCGACACCGTGCGATGGCACGCTGACTTCGGCAATCAACGCGTCGGCGGATCGTATCCATATCACATCGCGTTCGTAGACTTCGCCCGGCGCGATTACGGATTCCAATGCCAATACATTTGACCCGGCGAGGTGAGCCGTCGGGATTTGGTGGCCGTCCGCAAGCAGGGCCGCCATCAGGTCCTGATAGATGCGTTCGAACTCGCGTCCGCCCGTGATCGAACAGGCAAAGTAAATATTCATTTTTTGGGCAACCGCGACAGGATTGAATAATTGCTTGGCTGTGATTGCGCGGATTCATTTCCGCCCACACGCATACTTTCGAGTTCGGTGCTGAAGCCCATCCAGTTCCGGACCAGGATCACAAAATGCGGTGTTTTATCTTTGAAGAAAAACGGCGAAAGGAAAAGTTTTAAAGCCGCAGAGGAAATTGGAAAAGAATTTAGCTCAACCACGACCGCCGTGAGATTGGCAAGCGGTTCGAGGATGGCGCGTTTGTTTCCGGATAGCGAGCGCGGCGGAAACAGGGAATACATGGTTGCTGTTGTCGAACGACGAATACGGCGATAGGAAACATCCAGCCGAAACAACGGCGTGACGAGACGAAAGCGATCACTCAGCGGTTGGACATACGCGCTCTTCCGCAATGCAAGCATCATGAGTGAAACAAAAATGACAACTACACCCAAGCTCGCCAAAGTCATCCACTGCCACGGTTCGGTCAGCCGCGTGTAAAGATCGCTATAAAAAGGCCAGGCTAGTGCGATCAATCCCAGCCCAATGCAAAAGACCGCCGGCCACCAGCGGTCCATCATACGCGTGTAGATCAGGAGTGGATAATGTCTTCCCGCTTTTGCCATGCCGCTTACTCTTCTTCGTCTGATGGAACGATTCGTTCGCCTCTTTCGCTGGACTTCGACTCGCCGCCGTTTAATTGGTCGCTCAATCGTCCGATGGCTTGTTCGAGATATTCGCCGCGCAGACTGAACGTAATGTCACCGCGCGTCTTCTCAATGATGCCGCGCGCCAAATCGGTCTGGCGGCGCAAGCCGTTGGTGATCGCGTCTGGATAATCCATCGTCACCAACACGGAATAGATTTCGTCCATGATACCAAGCAGACGTTCGGCTTCCTGCGAATATCCGTGGCGCAAAATATCAAGTGTTCTGCGCCGCAATTCACCGACAACTTCGGCCAAGCCATTTAAATATGTGAAACCAGATACACCAAGTTGTTCCGGTGTGAGTAACGGCTGGTTTTGAATCAGCGCACAAGTGACATTCGCTTCGACGAATTCCTTCAACGCGTCTTGTGTGTAACCGGCAAAAAGCAAATCGGGATAATCCGCGAGATCGTTCTTTAACGACTCCGCTAACTTGTGTGTTTCAGCCAGATGTTCATTCATGACATCCACTTCATCACGATGAACAGCGCGAATGGCAAGCGAACAGGCGCGCGTCAATTGGCGCGCCTGGGATAGCGCCTGGTCACGGGTAGACGTTCGTGCGTCAAAACTTTGGCGGATTTGTTCGGCAATACTTTGAAGTTTATGCATATTTTTAATTAATCAAGCTTTATCGTTCTTCGGAGGCTCTGGCGGCTGGTGCGGACGGAAAAGGTTTTCCGCCAGCGACGAATTGACCGGAACCGTGATTTCTCCAAAAGCGGCCTCATAACGCGCGATGTTTTCGGTCAACGCACGCAACAGCAATTTAGCCGAAAGCGGTGACATCAATACGCGTGCTTTAACTGTCGCTTTGGTTTCGGCGGGAAGCAAATGTGCAAAATCAATGACAATGTCTGCAGGCGAGTGAGAAATGCGCGCCAGGTTTGCGTATGCGATCTCAAGCCCATCTGGGACGATAAGCACTGGAGAAGCTGGAGGTTGTTGAGGAAGAGACATGGGATTAATCCAACAGGTCTTTGGGTCTCACAAGTCTAACGTCCTGACTTGAAGACAATAAACTAGAACGGAATGTCATCTTCGGCAGGCGCAGTCGCCATGTCGCCGCTGTCAGACATCACGCCGCCGCCACTGTCGCCATCGCCTCTGGATGACAAGAAGCGAACGGTCTGAGCAGTAATTTCAAAAGACGCCCCGGAGGTTCCATCTTGTCGTTGCCAGATTCGAGGTCCGCCGGTGTTTTTATCGGGCGTCAATCGCCCTTCAACGAGCACTTTGGATCCCTTTTTCAAATACTGATTGCAGATCTCGGCTTGCTTTCCCCAAGCGGAAATGCGGAACCAGGTCGTTTCGTTGACCTGCTCGCCGTTGCTGGATGTATATTTGCGGCTTGTGGCAACTGAAAAAGATGTCACCGCCTGCCCCGACGGCGTGTAGCGCATTTCAGGGTCCTTGCCAAGATTGCCAACAATGATAATGGTGTGGTACATGGGATCTCCTTTTGAGTTAAGGGAACGCCGCAGTCGCGGCGTTGACGATTGTTGTTTCCATTTTACACTTATTATCTTTCGTTGCGAGGAGATTAAATAAAAATTGACTGTCACTTCCAAAGTGACAGTCAATTCTATAAAGCGAATGTTGCAGATCAATCAGTTGTGGCAGCAGCGGGCTGAGGTGACTCATTGGGTTGTGGTCGCGCAGCCGCGAGGAAACCAACGAACATCAAGATCGCGGCGAGCAACTCACCGACATACAGAAATTGTCCAAAGCCCAATCCGGTCAATTCGCTGGCAAACGCCACGGACAAAGCGCCAGCGGCGATCAAAACGTTGCCGATGACACGATTCGGCAGCACGCGCTTGCGCCAGAACAGGAACGCCGAATAAAGCGCTCCGCCCACTAACAGGACGAGACCATCGGTCCCGAAAAGAATCGTCGGGATAAGAATCAAATTGAACGAGGATGTTGGAATGATCGCCTTGTATTGCTGGCTGATCGGCAGTCCGAGTTGGAAAGCGCTGTCATTAATCGGAATGGATAGCATCAAGCCCGTGCTCACGAGACTCGCCAGGATCAAGATGCCGGTCACGATGTGAACCCAGCGTTTCCTGACCAGCAGATAGAGCGTGCCTTGTCCGATCCAAGCCGGGTTCAGAATCGCCCCGCACAAATACCAAATGATGAAAACCGCGCGGCTCCAACCCAACGAAAGATAAACCTCGGCAAAGCTTCCCGCGCCGAACATCGCAAGGCCAATGCCCCAGAACAAAAAGTGCGGTGCGCGGCGGACGAAATAACGCTGCAAAACATATATGGTGAATCCAAGCATGATCGCGGTCGAGATGAATGGAAGGATTTCAATGACAGACATATTTTCTCCGGTGATTTAGAGATGGATGACGCCGAGCAAAACGAAAGCCGCGAACAAAATCAGCGCGACAGTTAGAATGCCCAAAAAGACAAGCGCAACGGGAATGATCTTCTCGAAGAGCATTGAGTTTGCAGGCATGTGCGATTTATCGTTAGAGTGCGGTTGGTTTGGATTTTGCATTATCCCTCGCTAGGCTGGAATTTCATAATACGATTTTGCTTCCCGTTGTCAACCGGGTCAATGTAAGTTTTGGTAGGTTTATATTAGTGTTTGACTAGAATTGAAATTTGGAGTTCAAGCGATTCAGTGTCATGCGTTCGGAATGTATCCGGTTTACGAAGCTAATCTCAACCGGCAAACCAATGGAATTATTTCATCGCTGTGTCATCTTGCAGGCTTAGAATAAGAACATAAGGCTGATGCGGGCCTGAACATGCTCCTCCTTTCGACAATCCATCCGAAATCATTTAGGATTTCGGATGGATGCTATTTATCGGGGAAGTCTTCTACCTTAACAAGCAAAATCATACGGATGATGTGGCGGCTCAGCGGCGTGGACCCAAACCGGCCTGCCCACCGACCATTGCCACGCGCCCAGTGCTGACGCGCAGGATGCGACGAAATGATCTGCAACATTTTCTGTTCTTGGTAAATTACTCAATCCTTTTGTTTCCAACCAATTGAGCAAATTCAAACGCGCTTGCATGTTACGTTTGAATCCCGCGACATCTTTGGCATTTGCGCCGCGCAACAACATGCACGCGCCGGGATGAACTTCCGCGATTTGAAGATCAAGATTTGGTTTCAACGATTCCAACATGCGCGTTAATGCAATACCACGCAGAGTCAAATAAACCATGCGAATCATCGTTGGCGGCATGATGCCGATGCCGCGCCCTTTTTCAAAAACGAGTCGGCGCAATTCCCGATCCGATTCGCGATCTCCGCCGCCGGGATTATATGAAAGCGGCGCGTCGACTCCAATCACCACGCTTTCACTTTTTTCAAAACTGGAAATGACTGTAAAGATTTTTTGATCGTCTGCTCCTTCGATTGCTTCGATAAAATGTAAATGATTTCCCACCTCTTCAAAGATCGTCACAAAAGTATCGGCGATATTGCGCGGCCCGGAAAGGTCAATGCCAACAACTTTCATTTCAACATTAAGCTGGCGGCTCGTCGTCCAATCTCAACTGCGAAGTTCGTGCCGCGATCCCACGGATAGACCTGACTCATCGAAGCGAAATACAAACCTTCAATTGGCGTTTCGATGGATGGAATATTCTTTGAATGATTCACGAGCGGCACAGGCTGGGCATAATTTGTTTTGAAAACCCAAACCTTCTTAACCCAATCCTGCGAAAAGGCGGGATTGAATTTTTTGAATGCGGGCGTGAAACACTTGAGCAATTCCTCATCGCTCATCGAAAAATATTCGTGGTCGTTTTCCAGATAATCACCGGCATACACAATATGATCGCCGCCAAAATTTTTGGACGACACAAAATTCGTATGCTCCACCAATGCTAAAAATGGATAACCTTCTTCTTTTGGAAGATTGAACCAGTAATAGCCTTGCTCTGAAAGTTGATGCTTGAGCGAAAGTGCCATCACGACTGCCCCCATTGATTTTAGATTCAACAAGCCTTGCAAATAATCTTCGGGCAAATCGGGACACATCTTCGCCATCAGATTTGGCGATGCAGTGACCAGAACTTTATCGAAAGGTTCGACTTGCCCCGCCGCAACGAGCAGACCTTTATCCGGCCCCCGTTTAATAAACTTGACGCGCGTCTCCATTCGAATCTCGACGCCCATCGCGCGCAGGCGTTCGGCGAATTTATCTGCGAATCTTTGAAAGCCGCCCTCGAATGTTCCGAGCCGAGTCGTGCGCGCTTTGAGCCGCGCCCACATCCAAGCCATGTTGACGTCTTTGTAGTACGGCCCAAATTTTCCAACAAGAAGCGGCTTCCACATTTTTTCATAAACCGCCGCGCCCGCGTATTTCCGCATCCATTCATCGGCGGTAAATTTTTCGAGCGATTTCCAGTCGTTCGTTAAACGGAGATAGAGTCCGACGAAACCGAATCTTATTTTATTGAGACCAAACCCAAGTCCGGGAAAGAGCGCCATTCTTGTAATAGAATCGAATGGATAAAATTTTCCGTTGTGATACATCACAGTTAATGGCCGCGGAAAAATAACCTGATCCTCCCACCCCAGATCGCGAATGAGTCCGAGCATGGATTTGTCGGTCTGGAACCAGTGATGATAAAACTTCTCGACCGACCAATCCCAATTTGGTTCTTTGAACCCACTGGCAAGCCCACCGACGTAATCCGCAGATTCAAAAATGGTGATGTCGTGTCCAGCTTTGCGAAGGTCGAAGGCGGCGGCCATGCCGCCGAATCCCGCACCGATGATTGCGATTTTCATCAATCAATATCCTTTGTAGGGGCGCAATATATTGCGCCCCTACGCGTTAATTTCGGTTTCCGCGCGAAGTGAATCGCTCCAATGGATTCCTTCGCGCGTCAGGAAATATGCGCCCAACAATGTGATTGGCAGCCAGAGCGCGACATGCAAAACCAATGTGTAACCCGCGGCGGTGGCTTGATCCACGCCGTACGCTGTGAGAACGGCAATACCCGGCGCGTCGAACGTGCCGATGTATCCCGGCGCGGACGGAATGGTTGTCGCTAAATTAACGATGCCGTTCATCAACATCAATGCAAAGAACGAAACACTGAAATTGAACGCGTGCATCACGAACCAATATTTTCCAGTTTCCAAGAGCCAGATGACAACCGATGTAACGAACACCATCAAAATATCCAGTGGTGAGCGCAGGGAAGCCAACCCATCGAGAAATTTGTGCATCAAGCCATTCGTCTGCTGGCGAAAACGCTCAGGCAAAAAACGATCAATAATCCAGCCGCCGATTTTGATCGTGATTTGCGGAAACATGGCAGCCAGCAAAAAGATGACCAGTGCTCCGATAAAAAACGCAGTCCCAATCACAGCAACTTGTTGAATATTGCCAACGAATCCTGATTGCCCTGTCAGTTTTGCCAACTCGGGCAGATTGACAAAGATAAAAGCCAGCATCACGACGCCGTCGAAGATGCGTTCCACGACAATGGTGGCAAGCGCAGCCGAAATGGACACATCCTCTTTGCGTTTCAAAATCACCGCGCGCAGCACTTCGCCGGCACGCGCCGGATAAATGTTATTGCCCATAAAACCAATCGTCACAATGGGAAACATTCTGTTCGTCGGGATTTTCTTGACGGGCCTGAGCAAATAATGCCAGCGCCATGCCCGCGCCCATACGTCTACAAAATAAACCGCGATGCCGGGGATCAGCCACCAGTAGTCCGCGTGTTTCACAACATCCCAGAATTGATCCAAACGCAGTCCGCGCAAAGCAAGCCAGATAAAGACAACGCTGATGAGAACACCAAGCCAAAAATGCCATTTTTTCATGTGCGGAATTTTATCATGGCGTTTGCGATGGGGGCACAATATTGCTGTGCCCCTACGATATAATTTAATTGTGGAAATCAACAAACTTGCACCTGATTTTGAGCTTCCCGATCTAAACGGAAAGCTGCATCGTCTCAGCGATTACCGTGGCAAAATTGTCATCGTCAATTTCTGGTCATGCGAATGTCCGCATTCGGAGCGAACCGATCAAATGTTGACGGTGCTTCAGCAGCGCGATGACGTGATGATACTTTTCGTCGCGTCGAATCGAAGCGAGCCAGTCCAATGTGTGGAAGAGGCCGCTAAAACGCGCCGCCTGCCCATCGTCCTGATAGATGCGGAACAAACTGTCGCAGACTTGTATGACGCGCAGACCACGCCTCACGTCTTCGTTATTGACCGCGCCGGAGTCCTGCGTTATCGCGGCGCGGTGGACGATGTCACATTCCGCCAACGCAAGTCAACCCGCTTCTTTCTGGACGAGGCGGTGGGTGCGCTGCTCAATGGGCATTTGCCCGCGCTGACGGAGACACCGGCTTATGGTTGCGCCATCATTCGCGAAGCAGTAGAATAAAAACGTGATAGCCACTCCTGTTCGTGTCGCGTTCCTGCGGAGGATCCATCTCTTTCATGATCTGAAAGATGATGAGCTTATTTCCATCGCAGAGAAATTAAAGGAAGAAGTCTACGAACAGGGGAAGAATGTCTTCGAGGAAGGGGAATCTGCGGCGCGCTTCTTCCTGATCTACAATGGAGAAGTCAATATCACACAGATGCTCCGCAAAAAGACAGTGGACCTGGCGACTCTTGTAGGCGGGGATTATTTTGGCGAAGAAGCCCTTTTTGAACATCGCAAGCGTTCGGCAACGGTGAAGGCAGTTGTGCGTTCCTCCATGTTCTCGATGACACGCGATGAATTCAACGAGCTTATCAAGCAATTCCCAAAAATGAAGGCCGCATTTGAAGTGTCCATCGCCAGCCGCCGGCTTGCAAGGAGGCTGCACTTCGGGTGGCTGCGTCCTGATGAAGTGGTTTATTTTGTGGCACGCAAGCATCCCGTCCTGCTTTACAACGCTTTATGGCCCCCGGTTGCTGCGTTGATTGTGCCTGCTGTCTTCCTGGCTTTTTTCTTATACATTGCCACGAGGCCCAGCAACTATTCGTTCACCCTCCTACCATTAGGGCTGAGTCTCATGTCGTTGATCTTGGTCATCCTCTGGGCCATCTGGCGTGTGGTGGATTGGGGCAACGATTACTACATTGTCACGAATCAGCGTGTGGTCTGGTTGGAGAAAGTGGTCGGCATTTATGATAGCCGCCAGGAAGCGCCGTTGAGTACCATTCTATCGGTGGGCGTCGAGACGGATATGCTTGGGCGCGCAATGGACTATGGGCATGTGGTTGTGCGTACCTTCGTGGGCAAGATTCCGTTCAATCACGTTGCACATCCCTATGAAGCCTCGCATATGGTCGAGGAGCAATGGCACCGCACGCGCGCCAGCGCTTCGCATGAAGAAAAAGAAGCGATGAGGAATGTCCTCCGTGAGAAACTTGGCCTGACGAAAAAAGGTAATGTGGTGGGCGAGGCCTCCAAGCCCAGCAAACCGGCTCCTGTGTCCGCATATAAGCCGGGGTTCTTCACCATCATGGCTGCCAATCTTTTCAAAAACTCGACGCTCTTCAGAGTGCGTTTCGTGGTAGGAGAGACGATCACTTATCGCAAGCATATCTTTGTCCTGTTTAAGCAAATCGCCTGGCCTACGTTTTTACTTTTGGGATGCATCGGTTTGATCGGTTTCCGCATTTACATAATAGCCAGCATGAGTCTCCCATGGGTTGATGTGCCGCTGATCCTGCTGCTGCTTTTTACCTTGTACCCGATGGGAAAATTCGTCTATGAATACATGGATTGGAGTAACGATATCTTTCAGGTGACTGAAGATCAGATTCTTGATATTGATCGGAAACCTTTTGGAACAGAAGAACGCCGCGCCGCGCCGCTCGAGAGCATTTTGAGCATTCGTTCCGAACGTCTTGGGATTTCCGGACACTTTTTCAACTATGGAACAGTCTATATCACGGTCGGAGGCACGCAGCTTGTCTTCGAGGACGTTTTCGATCCGACTGCAGTCCAACTGGATATTGATAATCGCCGCATAGCGCGCAAGAATAAACAGGATGATGCCAGGGTTGCCGCGGAACGCGAGCGGATGTCTGATTGGCTGCTTGCATATCATGAGAATGCGGATGAATTCCGCCGTCAGCAGAACGAGGCAGAGTCGGAACAGAAAAACGAGTAAAATGCGCAAAACATTTTTGAGGTATGGAATATGGCTCTTAGAAAAATCGTAACTCTACCGGACCCGGTCTTGCGAAAAAAGGCCCGGCCCATAAATAAATTCGACAAAAACTTGCAGACGCTGATTGATGATATGGTGGATACCATGCGCGACGCTCCCGGAGTTGGACTGGCCGCGCCGCAAGTGGGAATCTCCGACCAGTTGATCGTAGTCGAATACGCAGACCAACCAGAAGTAAAAGAAGGCGAGGAACCAAAAGAGGTCAAGCCGAAGCTTTATGTAATGATCAATCCAGAGATCATGAAGACCTCGACAAAAACGGAATTGGGCGTGGAAGGTTGTCTCTCCATCCCCGGTCTGGTCGGGGAGGTTGAGCGCTTTTACGAGATTCAGGTCAAAGGGCTGAACCGACGCGGCCAGCCGATGAAAGTCAAAGCAAAGGGCTGGCTGGCGCGCATCTTCCAGCATGAGATTGACCATCTCAACGGTGTG
>JAJYOO010000390.1 GCA_021796155.1 Chloroflexota bacterium | reverse complement strand
CAAACCAGTTTAGCAGTAGAATGTGAGAGTGATGAAACTATACTGTTTTTTGTAAGCCAGACAGACGATTCGCACTGGGTGACGATTATACGGTGATTATTTGCGAATCGGCAAACGGGATGATGGATCCATTCCGTGAAAGAAAATGCGAATCAAGCGGCATATAAATATTGGAGAGGGCCACCAGCAAGGGGAGTGGTGGCCCCTCGGGGGAAACGATGGTGGGAGATGTTCAGAAGATGCCTTTCGGATAGGAAAAAGTCTTTATGAATCAGTCTCTATGAGACTGATTGGCCTCATTGGCAATTCCGACGAAACATTTTGCGTCCCAAAATTTCAGTATCTTGTTCTTGCTATATTGCGAGCGGTGACCTTTCGGGGCAAATTGGATTCCGCTAGTTAGAATGCAGTTTGACATGCACATCCTTTGCGGTATAATACCGCCCGCGCCGCACAAGTTCTCTTGAACCTTAACGAAAAGTAGGAGCAACTGATTTGCAAAGCTTCATCAAAAGGACATTCAAAGAGTAGTGCAACTGATTCGTGTTTTGTGGTCATTGACATGTCCCAAAAAGAGTCGGTTGCCCCTCAAACTGGCCGACTAGCTCAATGGCAGAGCAACTGACTCTTAATCAGTGGGTTCAGGGTTCAAGTCCCTGGTCGGTCACCTAAATACCGTCGAAAGACGGTATTTTTATTTCTATGAGTCTATAGGGGTATAAAAAACACAAATTTTTTCAGCGGGTGCAATCGGGTGTAATTGCGAAAGGCTAATCGGTATTGGTGTAACTATCGCGTCCATAATTTTCCGCTGCCATGCTTTGCATGTCTAACGTTGAATGAGCATAGATAGTTAGCGTCACACTTGGATTCGAGCGACCGAGTATCTTTGATATTCCTGTTTATTCACAATAGGGAAATTCTTTTCTACAAACCAAGCCGCTCGCCCAACACACGCGCAATATGACGCGCCGCGTCAGGTCGAGCGACACGGCGAGCCTTTTCAATCACTTTATCGCGCGCTTGTGGATCGGTGATCCAACGCGTCAACGTGCGGACAACCAACAATGGCTTCGGCGCCCAGACGCCTACGCCCTCGGATTCGACGAAGGTCACATTGCCGTCTTCCTGGCCAGGAATTTTGGAATACAAAATGATTGGCAGGTTGGCATTGAGCGCTTCAGCAATTGTCCCCGGGCCAGCTTTGGTCACGATGAAATCCGCAGCGCGCATGAAGTCCGGCATCTCACGCGTGAAGCCATAGAAGATGGCAGGATTCTCCCAAGCTTGAGATTCGAGTTTCGCTTTCAGCTTTTCGTTGCGTCCGCAAACGACGACCAGACCAACGTTCAACCCCGAATCGTCAATGGCACGCGTCACTTTCCCCAGCGGACCCATCCCGTCGCCGCCTCCCACCAGCAGGACAATCGGCTTGTCCAACGGCCAGCCAAGTTTTTTTCGCAGAGCGCGTTTGTTTCCAACCGGCGCACAATAACGATCTGCAATGGGCATGCCGACCACTTCCAGTTTTTCGGCAGGCATGTGATATGCAACCGCGCGTTGGCGCGCGGTTTCCGTTGGGACAAAGATATGATCGGCGCGCGCGTCAAACCACAACGCGTGAGTCGTAACCATGTCGGTGACGACCGTGTAAAAAGGCGGACGCTCGCGTCCCAGTGCGCGGAGGGCAAATGTGGTCGCAATCGCGTGGACGCTTACGATCAAATCTCCCGGATGATCGCGTACCAGTTTGCGAGCCGCAGTCCGCGCCACGGGCCAGAGCGAAGCCGTGATTACGCGGGCTTGCGGGCGTCCGTCCGTGGCGACAAAGGAAGCTTGCCATAAAGCTGGAGCTTTAACCAGTTCAGGATAGATCTCAGGCATTTTGCGGAATGGCGGCGGCGCATATTCTTTAAAGAAATCCACCATCTCGCACGTGAACGAATCGCCGTATTCGATTTGCAGTGCCTCGATGATGGCTTCCGCTGCGGAGCGATGTCCGCCACCGGTATCGGAAAAATAAAAAACGATGTGGGGTTTATGATGATGGTTGTTGTTCATCTTTTCTCGTCAGGTTGGTCTTCATTCGCTTTGCCAGTTCGCGGCGCGTCAGCATCACACGATGACCGCAGCCTTTGCATTCGAGACCGATGTCTGCTCCAAGACGGACAACGGTCCACTCGTACGAGCCGCAAGGATGCGCCTTGCGTAAGCGGATGAGGTCGTTTAGTTGAAGATCGGGGAGCATATAAATTATGGTTTGGTAAAACGCGATAAATCCAACAACGATGCGACAATAGTAAGGCTCCATCCAGCAGTAATTACGATTGCGATGACTTTTCGAAGTGTGCAAACATGAATTTTCTTTTGCTTAGTTACAGGAGCTAATTGAAGAAGGCCGTAGCCATCCGTTGGAAGTTTTGCTTTGAGAAGTTCTGATTCCAATGCAACGCAAACTTGACGATTCTGATCAGCCGACAGTCGTAATTCCCGCGTAACGAAATACCAGACCCAGATCAAGACCATTGAAAACACGCCAACAAAAGCTGTCTGTAACCAATTATTTAAAGCAACTGCTATACCAGAGAGAGACAATGGAATAAAAATTCCACTGATGGACCATATAAGGTTTATATAAAGTTTCCAACGTTGAGAGTATTCAGTGAGCAGGACTTCCAACAACTTTGGACTCTTGCCTTTGATCCTTGCTTTTATTTCATCATCCTTCATAAGTTCTTTCCTCACTTGCGGGATTATACCTTGAGAACCCAAAAAGATTTCTTGTGATAAACTTGTTCAGTTTGACGAAACTTTCTCGGAGAAGGATCATGTCTGCCCGCGAAACGTATTCCATTGAAATTGCCGGTTTGAAACGCGATCTGCGTTTGTTCCAGATCAAGCCGGGATTGAAGATCGCGATTCTCAATATCCTTGGCGATACTGAATTGGTCCAAGCTTGCGCGCTGGAACTGGGAAAGCAACTTAAGGACGTGAAGTTCGATGTGTTGGTAACAGCCGAAGCCAAATCCATCCCGCTGGCGTACGCGCTTTCTGTCGAGATGAAGAAACCTTATATTATTTTGCGTAAGACCTACAAGCCATACATGGGCGACGCGCTCAAAGCCGAGACGCTTTCCATTACGACCGGCCAGCCACAAGTTTTGATTATGGATGAAAAGGACCGCGAGATA
>JAJYOO010000029.1 GCA_021796155.1 Chloroflexota bacterium | reverse complement strand
CGTGTGAGGAAAAATGGAAACTGCCTTAAATTTAACTGAAGAAGAGCGGATCAACGCTTTTGCACGTGAGCTTGGGATTGCTTTACGTCGTATTTTGGATGTGGATAACGTCCATCCGCCTGTGCCAATTGATTTGCCCGTTCCATTTACCAAAAGTAATTCTACTAAAGGAGATGATTAACATGTTTTCGATCGATCCAGAATCGCCAAATAAGATTACGCCAGATCAAATCATAGCAATATTCTATAAAATTGCTCAAAAGTGCGAAATTCCGAAACGGAATCGCTGCGTAATATATGTTCGTAAGTCAAGAGTCTTGAAAAACTCTCAGTATTTGTCGCCAGCAGTTCAAGAAAAAGACTGCCGTGAACTAGCAGCCAGATTAGATATGGAGGTGGTTGAAGTTATAGTGGATCTTGACAGAACCGGAAAAAATTCTAACCGTCCAGGTTTACAAAAAATTTTGGGAATGGTCAAGGCTGGAGAAGTTGATTATGTTCTTACACAATATATTGATAGGAGCTACCGCAATGGACTCAGTATGCTCAAATTCTTTGAACTGCTTCAGCAATATAGAGTGCAGCTTTTATCAGTTCACGAAAAAATTGATACCCGAGAATTTGGCGGAAGAATCCTGCTTTTTATGTTAGCTGTTGTTGCTGAACTTCCCATTTTTACCGCATCTGAAAGAGGAAGAAGCGCTGCCAAAGCATTACGTGAACAAGGTAGGCACCGAGGCGGATACCGCTTTGGCTATTGCAATGGTTTATGTTCAAGCTGCACTGATCCAAACGGCTGGAATTATTGTCCGCTTTTTGGCGGACCAGACCGGCCTGAGAGCCAAAGAGGAAAAATTCAGGTGCCGCACCCTATAGAGCAGCACGGAGTACGTTTAATAGTCTATTTATACCGCTCATCATGGAGTAGCTACGAAATCTCAAAATACCTGAAAGATAATCTGTTTATTGTTCCTGGAATTGAGAAGCCTATCAAATTTCGTACAAAGGGTATAAAAGGTTTTGTAGAACCCGGAGATTTCAAGCCTGAGGCTATCCAAGATATCATCCGCAATGTGTTTTATGTCGGTTACGTCGCGCATTACCCAACTCCGCCTCTAAGTATGTTGGATGATTTAGATAACCCGAAAAGCGTCCAACCAAAAGTTAAAAACAAGAAGACGCCAATTGAGATTCATAAGGGTTTACATCAGGCTCTGTATCCGTATGAAATTTGGGAGCAGAATCAACATATTCGCCTATCAAAGGGCAACACACCTACAGCACACAATCTGTCCAAGCGCATATACCCTCTCAGCGGTATCGCTCATTGCTGGGAATGCATGCCATTTGAAACGAAAGATCGATCTATTACTTTACGAGGGGTGACAAATGGCTCAAAAGATCGGGTCTACATCTGTTCTGCCATGCATGAAAGAAGCAAGGCTTCCAAATTAGTGCTCAATAATGATTTGTCAACTCTAACTTCTCTTGGGATCTCATCTCAAGTTAATTTGGATGCAAGCACTATAAGCGCCCGTCACGTAAAGCCCAATCTGAAAGCCCAAGAATTGGAAACCGGGATTGATGCTATCGTTTCAAAACTAGCCATTCCTCCTGAATGGCAAGAGCGCATTATGGCCTATTACTTATCCGATGATGGTATAAACGAATACAAGCGTAAACGTTCTAATTTACAGAGTGAAATACAAAGGTATCAAACTCAGCACTTGGAGCACTTAATAGACGATGCTACCTTAAAGACTCAAATGGTCCGAATCGGCCAAGAACTGGCTAACCTCACGCCTCAAAATAGTTCACGTGCAGCCCATATCAAACCTTTGATCAATGATTTTGAATCTCTTTGGAAAAAATTATCACCTGGCGATAGACGTTCAATACTGAAAATAATATTTGACCGCATTTACATAGACAGCACAGGGAGTATTCGTGAGATGCGCGCTCACGCACCGTTTGACAAACTGTTAAGCTTATCCTGAAAAGTCTATTGAAAGTATTGTGTCAGAAGCGTTTTTATCGCTTCTGACACTTTTTTTCTTGTTCCAGGATTGGGTATCTTTGCTATCGCAAGAGCAACTTCCACCGCTTCCAGAGGCAATTTATCAGCCCCAGCCGTTTTTATTTTGAAAATTTCCAAGGCGGGCCATCCGGCCAGGGTAATCAACTCATTAGGGTTTATTCCCCAATGGTTGGCTAACAAGATGCAAGCTGTGATTCCAGGGCGCATCCCGTAGTAAATCCGATTTAATCCTTGATGATCCAATCCTGCTGCCAATGAAGCCTCGCGTCGAGATTCGTTATGTTGCTTTAACAATTCATTGAGACGGTCCAAAAGTTTCTGGCGATCATATGATTTTTTGACACCCTTCCTAAGCGCTTTGGCAAAAGGTTCTTTGCCCATCTTGGACTCCTTACAAAAAAAGGATTAATATCAAGTTCGCATTATATCCCATCTGATTTTGGAGGCATGTATGGATAACAAGGCAAACCTTTTGTCCCCGCTACGCGCGGTTGGTTATCGACGTGTTTCGATGCGCGAACAAGTTGACGGATTCAGTTTGGATGCGCAGGAAAACAACATCAAACGTTACATTGAGGGCCACGGCTGGCAACTTGTTGATATCTATGTAGATGCAGGTATATCTGCAAAAAAGGGCAGTTACCGCCCCGCGTTTGAGCGTCTTGTAAAAGATGCCAGTGAGAGAAAGTTTGACGTTGTAGTAGTTGATAAGATCGACCGCTTCTACCGTCACTTGAATGGATTGCTGGCTACTCTGGACACTCTTAATAGTTATGGAGTTTCTTTTGCTTCAGTCCAAGAACAACTCGACTTCACGTCTCCGTGGGGCAAATTGATGCTCACTGTTCTGGGGACACTTGCCGAGATTTACATAGATAATCTTCGTCAGGAGGTGCAAAAAGGAAAACGTCAGCGTGCGCGCCAAGGGTTATGGCAAGGGGCGATTCCTTATGGTTATTGTAATGGCCTCTGCTCCAAATGTAATGATCCAAACGGCAAAGATTATTGTCCTGAGGTTGGGCAACCTGATAAAGGTGATGGGCGCTCCCTGATTCCGCATCCTATTGAGAGCCAAGTAGTTCAACAAGTGTTTGCCTGGTACGTAACCGGTCGGGAATCTGATCGAACCATTACAGATAAGCTTAATGAGATGTTCATCATGCTAGCCAACGGTACCAAAGTTCCGGCACGCCAAAAGGGACATCCAGGGCGGACTCGGCCTCATGAATTTAATCGAGATATAGTCCGCGACATGCTTAAGCGAATTGCTTACGCGGGAAAGATCGCTTACCACGGAACATCGAATGATGGACGTCATCGAAAGCGGAAAGAACCATTGGATATTTTCACGGCACATCATCCCCCGCTTATCGATCAAGGCACATTTGATGAAGTACAAGAAATTTGTGAATTACGACAACGAAATCCTACATCTCGAAATGGAAGACCGGCGCGGATTTATCCGCTGACTGGATTGCTATATTGTGGTTTTTGTGGCGGCAGGATGCGCGGAGTGTCTAAAATTGAAGGATACCAATATTATGCTGATGCAAATCAGGTCGATCATACATGCCATTGCAGTCAAAGATTGGTGCGGGCAGACAAAATTGAAAAACAGATAGTAAAATGGATTGCTGATAAAGTGCAATCCGCAGTCAGCACTCAGGACCAAAAAGATGATGAGGAAATTCGTCAGCTTGAATCACGTTTTGAGCGAGTAACAAAATTATATCTATGTGGCGAAGTCGATAATTTCTTATATCAATCAGAAAAGGTTCGCTTAGAAAACGCAAAAAGCCTCTTGCATATTTCTCGACTACGTGCTAAGATCGCACTCCAAGAAGAAATCCAATTACAGCTTACGAATTGGAATGAACTTTCCCAAATTAAACGCAAAAGGCTCTTCCGACTGGTACTCGAAAGAGCCTACGTGCGTGGAAACGCATTTTTGGCAGCACAGCCTATTTTTGCGTTTCAGCCTTTAATAAGGCCATCCACGATTTGCCCCACGTCAGCGGAAATAAATCCGATGGCGTGTAACAGCGGGGAGGGCGGGATTCGAACCCGCGACCGAGTTACCCCGGCACTCACTTAGCAGGCGAGCCCATTCAGCCACTCTGGCACCTCCCCAGGTGCCCATAATATATTTTACTGGAAGATGTTGAGCGGAGGGAGTGGGATTCGAACCCACGTTGGTGTGACCCAAACATGTTTTCAAGACATGCGCCTTCAGCCGCTCGGCCATCCCTCCAAGCTGGACGATTTTACCATATCTAAGACCGGGGACGGTGAACCGTGTGTTACAAATCGTCCATTGTCTGCCGTCCCGGTCAAACTTAGACAGACTTGGTATAATTCCGCCCACTATGAAATACCATATCTGGACCGAAGGCTGTCAGATGAACGTGGCCGACTCGCAACGCGTCGGCTCGTCGCTGGAGCATTTGGGTTACACCTTTACTGATAACGCCAACGAAGCGGACGTTATTGTTTTAAATACCTGCGTCGTTCGACAATCTGCCGAAGACAAGGCGCTTGGGCGTTTGACTTCGCTTCGCCCGCTCAAGGAAAAGAATCCGAATCTTGTTATCAATTTGATGGGATGCCTCGTTGGCGTGCGCGGCGCGGAAAAATTGCGCGCCAAGCTTCCATTCGTGGATGTGTTCTCGCCGCCCACTGACCCGGGACCGCTGGTTTCATTTTTGAGTCAAGGCGAAATCCACACCATCGAATCGGATGAAACCACGCGCCGCTTCGCGATGATGGACGAAGATTTGATCCTTCCTCAACATGAACGCGGACAACTTATCAGCGCGCACGTGCCAATCGTTTATGGCTGCTCACACGCTTGCACATTTTGCATCATTCCGTTTCGACGTGGCGTCGAGCGCAGTCGCCCCGTTGGAGATATTGTCAGCGAGATTCATTCGCTCGCCGCGCAAGGCGTTAAAGAGATCACGCTGCTTGGTCAGATCGTGGATCGTTACGGCAAGGATGTGCCTGATGGTCCGAACCTCGCCGCGCTGCTTCGCATCGTTCATGATGTCGAGGGCATCGAGCGCATCCGCTTCCTAACCTCGCATCCGAATTATTTCACCGAAGAATTGATGGAGACCGTTGCCAAACTTCCAAAGGTTATGCCGCATATCGAAGTCCCGATTCAAGCGGGCGATGATGAAGTGCTTGCGAACATGAAGCGCGGTTACACACAACAGGATTACCGCAACCTCGTTGAAAAGATTCGCAAGACGATTCCAGACTGTTCCATCGCGACGGACATCATCGTTGGATTCCCCGGCGAGACGGATGAGCAGTTTATGGAAACCTATCGTGTCTTATCGGACCTCAAGCTGGATGTTGCCCATTTGGCTCGCTACTCGTCCCGTGAAGGGACGGTCGCCACGCGTCGCATGGACGATAACGTTTCGGACGAGGAAAAGATGCGCCGCTTCCACATGTTGGAAGAATTGCAGGAAAAGATCGTGGACGAGATCAACAAAAAATATCTCGGTCAAACCGTGGATGTTTTATTTGAAGAAAAAGTCAAGGGACGCTGGAAAGGTCGCACGCCGACGAATAAACTTGTCTTCGCTGAATCGGCGGATGAAGACCTAAAAGGCAAGATCGTTCCAGTCACAATCACATGGACGGGGCCATGGTCCATGCAAGCCAATTTGCAAAAGCAGCCGGCGCTAATCAGTCTGACTGTGCAATAACGCTAACAAAAATTGGTCTATCTACAGAATTCCGCAAAACATTTTCCCTAAAGTGCTAAACGATGCTTCAGGTAAATCTCCTGAAGTATCGTTTTTTTCATAACTATCCGGCTCCCTTCAAGTTGGATTCCAACATGACACGGACGAGCAATTTCGCTTCTTCATAGCCCAGGCGATATTCGCGCTGCAGCATCCAGCGAATTTTGTTGGGATCGGTCAGGCCGGTCCAGCGGACGATGTCGGTCAAGTCCTCGAACGACTTGCCGGTCTTGGACGCAATCTCATTCACTTGCATTGGGATGGTTTGGTTGATGGGAATCATGGTCATCTCCTTGTCTAAGGTGGATGCCACAATTATAGAACATATTTTCTAGATTTACAACTTAAATTTTCGATGGTCTGAAAATCAAGTTTGATTCTTTTCCAGAACCCTTTGCAGATGATTTTCCAAATCCTGTCGCAGGCGGATGGCAACCGGCGCGCTGAGATGATGACGTAGCTGCTCCGCGCTGATTTCCTTGTTGTGATAATCACGAAAGATATCCGCGATGGAACTTGTCTTGCCTCGATAAAGTTCGACTCGTACTTCATTGCTCACTTGGACGAACCCCTCTTGAATTACGCGGCAATACAAACCGGGACGCGCGGCTTGAGTATATTTCTTGACGAAGTGCGGATCGCCCATCCGCCTTGCCAGCGTGGAACATGGAATGCGCGGCGCCGTGATTTCAAGAATTGTTGTTCCAACATGCAATCGGTCGCCGATGTTGAATTGCGTGCTTTCCAACTCGCTGATGGTCAAGTTTTCGCCGAACGTCCCCGGCTCAAGTTTCTTGCCCAATTCATTTGACCACCACGCGTAATCAACCATTCCATAAATATAAATTGCCTGGTCCGGCCCGCCATGATCCTTTGTATCGCAGATCACGTCTTGCGGAATGCCCAGCGATTTGATCTCTACAGGTTCCTGTGTTGGCAGTTTATAAATCCCTGTGATTTCCAATTCATCGCCCTTTGGCTGTGTTCGCTTTTCACCAATGTTAACACTAAGTAGTTTCATCTTGTAATTTTACCCTTAATAAGAAACCAACATGCTTTCGTCCCATTGGCCATTTTTATTGCCATACTCCATAAATCAAATAAAGGTTCTTTTCGGCTTCGTTTAGACTTTGCGGTGCGCCCCAAAAGCGATAATGATCCTGCACTGCAGATAGAACATCGTAGGCAAAAGGGTCGAAAACAATTCCGTCTACAGCATCCAGCGATATACGTTGGCCGATTGTGTGAAACTCAATAGGCATCAGCATGATGGGTATATCATCTTTCACTTTTTCGTTGCCGTAGAACGTTTGGATGCCATCCCAACTGCCCGTATATCTTCTCAACTCCCCCACCAAATACGCAGATTTAAAGCGAATGGAGTCGTCAGCATACGTGGCAGGATAATATTCGATCTTCATGTTCAAAGAATCGACCAGGGAAGTTCCCTGAGGATGTTGCACGCGGGCGAAGGCTTCCCTGTTATCTCTCTGAGCGATTTCTGAAGCGAGCAAGTTATAACCAACCCACAAAATGATTAAGCCCAACACCACTCCTACGAGAAAACGCTTACGTATTGGATACATGGAGTAAATGCCGCCTCCTTAGCACAGGATATTTTTCATCTTTCAAGCTCGCATCGAGTAGGGGTCAAACTGCGACGCAGATACGATCAATTCCTTCAAATAATCCCACGGGGCATTCTCAAACGAATCGATTCGGATAAATCGTTTGTATTTTTCCTTCCCTTCAAGCAGATGCCGCAGGTCGGACAAAAAAGCACCGTGGATAAACGCGAGGCGAATATGATCTTCGTGAAGTCCAATCTGACAAATCCCTGCGCTGACGATTCCGCCGCGTCCCTCGTGGAAATAACTCAACCCTCCCCAGCGGATGACCTCAACAGCATCCGGCGCGACCGAGGCAATGATGTTTCTCAATTCAAAAACGATGTCGCGTAAATCTGGAGAAGTGCGTTCGAGAAAAGTTTCGATCTGATGCATGGGAAGCATAATGGTCTCCATTGAGCATCTAAAGTTGCGATGCGGCAAAAAGCCATCTACGTAAATCAACAGCATTCAATCTAAGGAATACCACCAGGGCCATAACGTCTTTTCAACCAGCGGCTTAACCCATCCAGTCCGGGAAACAGACTCCGCTCCGTTATGTAGTCTTGATCAAGTTTATCTCGAATTTCCCATTTGAGTTCCTTGGGAATGATAATACGCTGATACAAATCTGGATTCCGATGGAGATAATCGCTCAACCGCGTCTGAACGCTAGGCATTACCGATAATATAGCACCTTGAGTGACAATTCGAGAATCTAAAGCAGGCGGCTCAAAGAAAAGAATAAAATCCTTGTCCTGTCCATATTTGTCGAATTCCCTGAACGATTTTATATTCTTAAGCATTTCGGCAGAGAACAAATAGGCATATTCATCATCAAGGATTTTCCAAAACTCTTTTGGAAGGTCGCGGCGCGATCTATTTGCGTCGAGGCACCAGATAACCCCATCCTTGTCATAATGTTCCAGTTCCGCTGTTGCAAAATGCAGGGCAACCTGTGGAGATACTGTCCAATCTATCAAGCGCGTTGGCAATCCATGATGCTGCGCAATTGCCAACTGCACCCAGAAGTTATCCGAGGGCAGCGTTCCAAGTTCTGCATACTTAACAAAATTTCTCAGCAAGGCTCCTTCCACCTTATGATAATCTCCGCCGAGACGCATCAAACTGCTTTCCAGTTTCCAGGAGGCGTCGGCCAATCCTCTATAAAAATAATCTGACCGATATCGGTTTAAATCCCGATCTTTAGGAATGTCATAGAGCATTTGAATAAGCTCATTCCAGTTTGAAGGCGTGAAATCCGTGCTCACAAATTCCTCCGCAAAAACAATATAAATCATTATACTGCTCCACTCGCGTCATACTTTCATTAACCTCCCCGCTCGTCCAGTTGCATATTTAGTTTGATGGTTTTATAGTTGCATAGTTCGGTGGTGACAAAATTTGTAACTACAAAACTATCGAACGATATAACTAGGAGACTAAAAAGGCATGTGGCATGGTGGCAGTATGTTTATGGCGATGCGCGCGGGCGACCAAAAGCCCAAATTGACGCGCGAACTTCTCTTACGCGTGCTTTCGTACGCGCGTCCGTATTGGCGGGGAATTACCGGGATGCTGGTATTGATCCTGCTCAGCACAGGCGTGAGCTTGATCTCGCCGCTCATCTTCCGCACGATGATTGACCAGGTTCTCCCGCAAAAAGATTTACACAAACTGATCCTGCTGGCGCTGGCATTGTTGTTTCTGCCCATCCTCAACGGCGGGATTGCTGTCGCTCAAAGGCGATTGAACTCCGCTGTCGGCGAAGGCGTGACTTTTGACTTGCGCGTGGCGTTGTTCTCGCGCCTGCAGCGCATGAGCTTGCGATTCTTCACCAACACCAAAGTCGGCGAGTTGATGAGCCGACTCAACAACGATGTAGTCGGTGCGCAAAACGCCATCAGCAACACGATTGTCAACATCATCACCAACATCATCGAGACGATTGCTTTGCTGGCCGTCATGTTGAGCCTCGAGTGGCGGCTAACAATTGTCAGCGTGCTGATCCTGCCGTTGTTCATCATCGCCGCCCAACGATTGGGAACCGTCTTGCGCGATGCAGCCCGGCGGTCCATGGAATTGAATGCCGAGATGAACGCGCACATGAACGAGACACTCAACATCGGCGGCGCGCTGCTGGTTAAATTATTTGGACGTTCAAAGGAAGAGAATGCGCGCTTCAGCGAACGCGCTTCCAAGGTGCGCGATATTGGCGTGGAACGCGCGGTGGTCGGCTCGACCTTCTTTATGATCCTCGGACTCGTCAGCGCGGTGGGCACAGCACTTGTCTACGGATTGGGTGGATATTATGTCATTCAAGGTTCGTTCACGGTCGGTACCATCGTCGCCTTCGGTTCGTATCTCGGACAGCTTTATGGAACGCTTCAAGGTTTGGCATCCGCACCCGTTGACTTTTCCACTTCGATGGTCAGCTTCGAGCGCGTCTTCGAACTGCTCGACCTGCCGCATGACATCGTCGAGAATAAAGAGGCTGTTGAACTGAAGGATGTCAAAGGCGATTTGGTCTTTGAAAATGTCACGTTCAACTATGATATTGATGAAAGCAAATTGTTGAAGGAAGTCAAACGCTACGGGCGCATGGAAGATGTCGGCGGCGTTCTTTCTTTGACGAAAAGCGGCGACGGCAAAAATGGTCGCTCAAACGGCGACACGGATGAGGTGGAGTCCGACGCGGCGTCATCCCCTGCCGGGACGATGTCGCAAGCTCGCGAAGTCGCACTGGAAGATATTTCCTTCCACGCCAAACCCGGCCAACTCGTCGCTCTTGTCGGACCTTCGGGCGCGGGCAAAACCACGATGACGTATCTCATCCCGCGCCTCTACGACCCAACCAGCGGAATCATCCGCATTGATGGACACGATTTGAAAAATGTCACGCTCGATTCGCTTTCGTCCGCGATTGGCATGGTGACGCAAGAGAACTATTTGTTCCACGACACGATCCGCACCAACCTGACGTATGCGAGGATGGACGCGACGCAAGCCGAGATCGAAGCCGCGGCAAAGGCAGCGAACATTCACAACTTCATTGTCGACTTAACCGATGGTTACGACACGATTGTTGGCGAGCGCGGTTATCGTCTGAGCGGCGGAGAGAAACAACGCATCGCGTTGGCACGTGTGATTTTGAAAGACCCAAAGATTTTGGTGCTCGATGAAGCGACAAGCCATCTCGATAGCGAATCAGAGTCGTTGATTCAAGAGGCCCTTAAGCGCGTCATGGCTGGACGGACTTCAATTGTGATTGCTCATCGCCTGTCCACGATTCTCGCGGCAGATTTGATTTTAGTAATGGATCGAGGCAGAATCGTCGAGCGCGGCACGCATGATGAGTTGCTGATGCAAAATGGGTTATATGCTCAGTTGTATGAAACGCAGTTCAAGAGAGAAAGAGTGTAACAACAGACCTGACATGTCTCATCCGCGCCGTGGTCAACCAAAACGATTACGGGGACATGTGCCACAGTTTATGATGTCCTCGCGAAGACATGTCAGGTCTCTGATTTTACTGATGGATCGCGGACAAATTATCGAGCGCGGCACGCATGATGAGTTGCTCATGCAAAATGGGTTATATGCCCAATTGTATGAGACGCAGTTCAAGAGAGAGAGGGTTTAACTTTATTAATCCGGTTCGTTATATCGTATAAGGCTGCTAATTGTGTTCCCACAGTTGGGGCAATAATACTCATACCATGTTTGATTAGAATTGACTGTCCCGGTTGAGTTAACTAACTGCGTTGCAGTCCCTGCGGCATTACCAGACGGCAAGGGAAAGCTATGGTCACTTCGCAAACGCATTAAACCTTCGCATTTAGGGCAGTACAAATAATTCGAGTTAGTGAACATAGTCGTCATCTTTTCATTCCTTAGGAAGGCTTAAGTCGAACAATCTTGACACTTTACTGAATTCAATCCTTCGCGCCGACTCGTAACCACTGGGAACTTCGATAATTACTCCAAAAGAATCTCCATCAAAGGGAAGCTCTTTGTAGTGATTAAGCAAGTAATAAGCCGCACCTGCTGTACCTGTGTCACCCAGCCCAGCAATAATCAAAATATTTTTCTCTGGGTGATATTCATCTCTAAGCTTCAAAATTACTGCGTAATCGATTTCTGAACTATCTCTTCCCATAGAGCGGGAAACACCTTCCACAAACCGGACACCAGTTTTATTAATCGTTTGGGCAGAGCTCGATTCAATCGATAATGCTGTAATTCAATTCAAAGCGATAAAAGGTATTTTTGAATTTAGCCAAGATTTCTCGCGTTTTAGAGTTATGTGCGCCAATACAAATAACGCTTCTATTCCAATAATCTAACATTTCCTCGCTATCTTCAACGATAATCCTCTTCTCCCCTTTAGTTGCCTTCTCAATCGCTTGATATACATATGAAAGAGCAATTGCATCTCCTCTGCCATAAACATATTGCGATCCTACAATTATCGGTTGCGATAACCGTTTAGGATCATTTCTGTAGAGTTTAGAATGCTCCAAATCATCAATATCTCTGCGCCAGGCTGAAATATATATCCAACTATCTTCTGTAGCAATACTGCCTAGGATTCTACATAATGGGTTAATCAATCTTTTGGCCCGAATAGCCTGGTCGGCAAAGTCTACAAAGATTTCTGCAAAAACACCAACAAATGCACCTACTATCAAAACCACATAGCTGGAAACATCCTTTTGAAGAATCAAAAAAAGAAATATTCCCGCCGCGAAACCTACTAATACGCCTGTTGCCATTCTCGTCAGGAAATTTCCGAAAAAGCTTGAGACTTTTCCCAAATAGAATCTTAGAGAGCTCATAATGCTGGCGCTTTATCGAACCACGGCTTGGCTTTTTCCAACTGACCTGCCAAGCGGAACAACGTCGCTTCATCGCCCCATTTACCGACGAAGTGCATGCCAATCGGCAAACCTTCGTCGTTCCAATGCAGCGGCACAGACATCGCAGGCTGTCCCGTTACGTTGAACACGGGCGTCCACGGGATGAATTCAAAGGTCTGCGCGGCGAGCGGTTTGATGATTCCCATTGCGTTGAGAATCCATGTCATGCCAGTGTTCGCGATCATTTTGATTTGGGATTGCTCCGCTGGAGTCGGCTTCAATGCACCGATCTTAACCGGAGGCTGGTTCAAGGTGGGCGTCAACAACACATCGTAGTCTTCAAAGAAGTCACCGATCTCGCGCGAGACCATTTGCAAATAGCGCATGGCACGCGCATAATCGGACGCCTTCAAAATCGTACCGAACAATCCAACGCCAAATGTTGAAATGTCAAAATCATTCAATGAAACTTTTTTGTCCGCGACTTCCGCGGCTTCTTCGATGTCCGCGCGGATTTGCGCGGCGATGACCGTCAAAAATTGCAGAGAATATTCTTCACCGTTGATGGCAGGAGTATCTTCCAAAACATCATGTCCAAGTTTTTTGAGCAGCGCAACTGTTTCTTCTACACCCTTCACACAATCGGGATGGACATTCTTTCCAAGCATCGGTTTCGTTGAAAAAGCGATCTTCAACTTTCCGGGCTTCTTGCTGACTTCCGGCAAGAACGGGCCCGCGTCTTGAATCACATACGGCGCGCCGACATCGCCGCCTTTGGTTGCGTCTAACATCGCGGCGGAGTCGCGCACCGAACGCGTCAGCACGTGCTCGATGGCAAAACCTTCCCACGCCTCGCCGATGATCGGACCGGTGGGAGTGCGTCCGCGCGTGGGTTTGAATCCGAACACGCCGCAGGCCGAGGCCGGGATGCGGATGGACCCGCCTCCGTCCCCGCCCGAAGCGATTGGCACAAACCGGGCCGCCACCGACGCTCCCGATCCGCCCGATGATCCGCCCGTGGTGCGCGTTGTATCCCACGGATTATGAGCCGCGCCGAGCGTATCTGATTCAGTGTAAGGCGTGAGTCCAAATTCCGGCGTATTGGTCTTACCCAAAATAATTACGCCGCTGGCTTCCCAACGCTTGGCAAGTTCTGATGTAACTTTAGCCGGGATATTTTTCCACAACTTGTTGCCCTGGCTCGTCGGGATGCCTTCCAACATGCCCATCAAATCTTTCATCAAAAATGGGACGCCCTTGAATGGGCCATCAGGCAATTTGCCTTT
>JAJYOO010000389.1 GCA_021796155.1 Chloroflexota bacterium | reverse complement strand
GCGTCTTCCACGCCGACATTATCGGACAGCAGACCTGCAACTTCACGCAAGCTATCCGCCACCTGCCGCCGCCATTGCTCGGAGCGATACAAGTCCGCGTTGCGGATGGCCGCGGCAATTGTCCCGGCCACGGTTTCAAACATGACGCGGTCGTCTTCAGTGAACGAATTCAATCTGTCGGATTGAATGTCAAGCACACCAATCACGCGCTCGCCAAATGAAAGCGGCACGCATAATTCCGAGCGCGTGTTTTTGGGCGGCAAAGGCGATGGACGATAGAGCGGTTCCTGTGTCACATCGTTGACTAATACCGTTTTGCCTTCACGCGCTACGAATGGAATGATGCCTTGTGAATCGTCCAGCGGAATAGAATAACCTTCCAGCGCTTTACTGCGTTTGCCACTGCCCGCTTCATATTCGATCAGCCGCCGGTTGGGATGGACGGTGAACAAGTGAACATAGGGATAGCCGAATTTATCATGGATGAGCGCGGCAGTCTCAGCCATCAACTCATCAAGATCGAGCGTAGATGTCACGCTCCTGCTGACTTCCGCCACGAGAGTCAACTGGTCGGCGCGGCGGCGGAGGTCGCTATAAAGGCGCGCACTTTCGACGGCGCGCGAGATATTGTCTGCCAAGGCTTGAAGCAAAAGCAAATCATTTGGATGGAACGCGGCGAATCTATCGGACTGAACATCCAACACGCCCAAAACACGATCTTCTATTTTGAGCGGAATGACAACTTCAGAGCGCGTCTCGGGCAGTGGTTCAAGGTACCGATAACGCGCGTCCGCCCGAACGTCCGAGGCCACGATGCGCTCGCCGGAGGCTGCGGCCTCACCGATCAACCCCTGACCGATTTCCACTTCAAGGGCCAACGCAGTTTTCTTGCGTCCTTTATGCGGCGCAGTCGCGCTGGATCGAAATCGTAAACTTGAAGCCCCGGGTTGAAGCGTAAAGATGGCGACATAATAATAGTTAAAAGTTTTTTGAATAAGCTCGGTAACGCGGCAGGCGAGTTCGTCCACTTGCAAAACACTGGCAATCTGCGTGCTGACTTCGCGCACGAGGTTCAACTGCCCCATGCGAAAACGTTCCACCTCGGCGCGATGGGAAGCGTACAAGCCAACCGCTACTACGCTGGCCAGACTTTCCAAAACTTCAAGTTCTTCTTTTTGAAAGTTGGGACCTTTGGAGCGCGTGACCTGCAACGCCCCAAGAACAAATCCTTGATCTTCGATTGGGACAGCCGCATAAACTTTTTTGCTGGCGCTCTTTTTTGTCGCTCGCAGGACGCATGGCTTGCGTTTTTCAACGGCGCGTCGCATTCCCTCCAATCGAGGCTGCGAAGGAAATAAACGCTTTTCCTTCCAATCCGGCAGACGAAATAGATTCTCGTGCAGCCAGACCTCGGCTTGTCCATCGAGCAAACGAGTCGCCATCGAAACGATCCGGTCGCGTTGTGCAATCAGTGAATTGGTATTAACTAATTGTTCCCCCAAGCTTGCGATCTCGCGCCAGTCCAAAGAATCTGGAGAACGGGTTGAGGCGGCCATGGCTATCCCTTCCGCTTCACCAACGTAAGCAGGTTCCCTGACGCAGTGATCTCATAACGAACTTCATCCATCAATTTCCGCATCAGGAAAATTCCCAAGCCGCCAATCTTGCGATCAGAAAGGTCGGCTTCTATATCAGGTTGGGCAACTTTAGATGGGTCGAACGACTTGCCGTGGTCAATGACCGTAATCACTAAACGATCATCTTTAAAGTCACAAGTCAACTCAAACGAAGCATTTGGAATTCCCTCACAGGCATGTTCAATAACATTCGAGGCGGCCTCGTCCGCAGCCAACTGAACGCAATAGATATCTTTTTCGTTAAAGCCGGATGCGCGCGCCTGCTCGCCGACGAAATCACGGATCTCGTCGAGATACTCGAATTTGGCAGGAAAGGTCAACGCAGTCATGGACAATCAAAGGCCGCCTCACACGGGACTGTAGGCGGCCTCCGTTCAATAAAATGGATACTCACTGATGAGGGTTAGAAATTACCAACTGCTTCAAGCGGGTCAGCATAAGTTTTGAATAATTCGGTAAAGCCAGCCAGTTCCAACGCTTCGCGGATTCTGTCCGGTACGGTCGCCAGGAAAACCTCACCGCGATTATAACGTTTGCAATTGCGCTGGGCGGCCAGCAGCGCACGGAACCCGGCGCTGGACATATACTCCATGGCGCTCATATCCACAACCAGCTTGAAGACGCCTTTATCCATCTGAGCATCCAGCGCCCGAGTAAATTGCGGCGCTGTGGAACTATCCACGCGACCTATCACCGAGACCATGTTGCAGTGCTTAAATTCCTTGATGGTAACTTCCATGATCATCCTCCGTCTAAAAGGGTGCGGTTTCTTGAGATTGGCAAAATTATATCATGGGTGGATAAATTTACATTTTCAAGCCGGAATGCCCTGTACAGTGTTTGCAATATTGAAATCCAAAAATGACGATACCGTAAAGCACAAAACAAAGCAAATGACTTGGAATGTAGCCAGAACAAAATGTCCGAACAAAGGCAAACCCGGCGAAAGCTGGCGACGCAAAGCCAACGGGTTTCGGCGGACTGAAGTCCTGTGCCTCAGTTCATGAAAGTCGGTCAAAACCGAATCGTTGGGCCAGTCCAAAAAGACTTTTATGAACTGAGCAGACGGCTTTCGCCCGGCGAATCAGATCATAGAAAACTGCACTTTACGACCGTACCAAGTATAGAAAGTTCTTCTCCCAATATTTTGACGCCTACCCCAGACAGAACACAACTTTCTCGATTCGTCCGAATCAAGTAAAATTATCCTGACGCTGGACAAAACTACAACACAAGAAGATTATGAAATCCTACCGCAAGGAACTCTGGCTCAATATCCCCACCCGCCGCGGCTTCGTAAACATTACCCCACAAGTGAAAAACTGTCTTCAAGAGAGCGAAATTCGGGAAGGCCTTATTCTGGTTTGCGCGATGCATATAACAGCTTCCGTTTTCATCAATGATGATGAATCGGGACTGCACCAGGATTATGAGCACTGGCTGGAAGAACTTGCGCCGCATGAACCAACCAGTCAGTATCTTCATAATCGCACCGGGGAAGATAACGCCGACGCTCACATGAAGCGGCAAATCATGGGACGCGAGGTGGTTGTGGCTGTGAC
>JAJYOO010000388.1 GCA_021796155.1 Chloroflexota bacterium | reverse complement strand
GATGATGTTGAAGCGGCAAGAATATGGTTACAAACCGCCGTTCGAGCTTGTAGATTTTTTTGTGAATGTTGAGCATCGTCAGGGACGCGGCATCTTTGCGGAAGCGACTGTCAAAGTGCGCGTGAACGGCGAAGTATTGCATACAGCTGCCGAAGGCAATGGCCCGGTCAATGCGATGGATCTTGCTTTGCGCAAGGCTTTGGTCAGTTATTATCCGCAACTCGCCAAATTCCATCTGTCCGACTACAAAGTCCGTATCTTGGATTCGGATCACGGCACTGAAGCCATCACGCGTGTGTTGATCGACACGCGCAACAGCACTGCCCGTTGGAGCACTGTTGGCGCGAGCACCAACATCATCGAAGCGTCGTGGCGCGCGCTGGCCGATTCGATGGAATATGGTTTGATGGTGGCACATTGAAAACCGACAATGGACCGCAAACGACGGACGATAAAACGCGGCCTGTTGTCCGTGGTCTGTGGACAGAATTTGGAAACTCATGAATTTCAACATTACTCTTCTCCCCGGTGACGGCATCGGGCCTGAAGTCGTCGCCGAAGCTGTGCGCGTGTTGGAAGTTATATCCAGCAAACACGGACATTCATTCAAATTCACGGAACGATTGATAGGTGGTTGTTCCATTGATAAATTCGGTTCGTCTCTCACCGATGAAACGCTCGCTGATTGCAAATCTGCGGAGGCGGTTTTGCTTGGCGCAGTTGGCGGGTTGAAATGGGATGACCCGTCCGCGACAGATCGCCCCGAGCGCGGATTGCTTGCTCTGCGAAAAGGTCTGGGTGTGTTCGCGAATTTGCGTCCGGTGAAAGTGCATCCGGCGCTGATCGATTCATCGCCGCTCAAACCGGAGAAGCTCAAAGGCGTGGACATCATGGTCGTGCGCGAACTGACGGGTGGTTTGTATTTCGGATGGCCGAAAGGACGCGATGTGAAAGATGGCCGCGAACGCGCCGTGGACACGCTCGAATATTACGATTACGAAATAAAACGCGTGATGGAATTGGCTTTCAAGCTGGCGACAGGAAGGAAGAAAAAAGTTACCTCTGTGGATAAAGCGAATGTTTTGGAATCTTCGAGACTGTGGCGTCAGATCGCGACTCGAGTCGGCAAAGAGAATCCTGACGTTGAACTCGAATATGTTTTGGTGGATACCGCTTCGATGAAATTGATCACGGCACCCGCTTCGTTTGACGTGATCGTCACCGAGAACATGTTCGGCGACATTCTCACGGACGAGGCGTCTGTGTTGGCGGGATCGATGGGGATGTTGCCGTCGGCCAGTTTATCGGAGTCTGGCCCCGGTCTGTTCGAGCCGATCCATGGATCCGCTCCAGATATCGCAGGCAAAGGAATCGCGAATCCGATCGGCACGATCCTTTCGTCGGCAATGATGCTGCGTCATTCGTTCAAGCTTGAGGCCGAAGCCGCATCCATCGAAAAAGCCGTGGGCGAAGTCATCACCGATGGCTGCCGAACTGTGGACATCGGAGGCAAGTTAACGACCCGCCAGATGGCGGATGAAATTATAAAAAGAATCTAATTTGGAGTGCGGCAGCTTGCTGCCGCAGATCGCAGGAGCTCGCTCCTGCACTCCAAAATAAAAAGGAGAAACTATTATGGCAATGGAATCAAAGTTCATCTGGATGAACGGCCAGATGGTGCCGTTCGAAAAAGCGACGCTGCATTTTCTGACGCCCGCTTTGCATTACGGCGCGGCAGTGTTCGAAGGCATCCGCTCGTACAACACGGCCAAGGGCCCGGCGGTCTTTCGCTTGCAGGAACACACCGAACGATTATTTGACTCGGCGCGTGTACTCGGTTTCCGCGAATTTCCGTGGACGGTGGATGAAGTCAGCGCGGCCATCAAGCAGACCGTAAAAGTCAACGAATTCAAGGATTGCTATATCCGTCCGCTTCTTTATCTGGACGCCGGTGGCTGGAACCTGACCGTCGACACGGGTAAACCCTCGCTGGCAATTGCCGCTTGGGAATGGGCGAACTATCTTGGCGAAGAAGCGCTGGCGAAGGGCATCCGCGCCAACATTTCCTCATTCACGCGCCATCATCCGAACGTGATGATGACCAAGGCCAAGATCGCCGGAAATTATGCCAATAGCATTTTGGCGAAGACCGAGTCACAGAGATTAGGATTCGAAGAAGCAATTATGCTCGACCCGCAGGGTTATGTTGCTGAATGCACGGGCGAGAATCTTTTCCTGGTGCGCGCTGGAAAAGTCATCACGCCTTCCACCGCGCCGGTGTTGGAAGGCATCACACGCGATTCGATTTTTACGATTGCAAAAGATTTGGGTTATGAATTTTCTGAACAACCCGTTTCGCGTGACCAGCTTTATGTCGCGGACGAAGTCTTCGTGTGCGGAACCGCGGCCGAGTGCATCGGCCTGAGCGAGATTGATTTCCGGGTGATCGGCGATGGCAAGACTGGTTCGATCACACGTGCGATCCAAAATGTGTATCACGATGCGATTCGCGGCAAGGTCAAGAAGTATGAGAGTTGGTGCAATTACGTGGGATGAAAATGGCGCAGAACTCGGAAGTTTCCAGGACTCGTCTTCACGAATTGCCCTTTAAAATTCGCAAGAATTCGCGCAGATTAGCGGATGGATAAACAGAGGTGCCTCGCTTATAGAGGTCTAGTGTGGGTTGTGGAATAACCTGCTGCTTAGAAGGCAGGTGCTCTATCCATTGAGCTGCAGGGGCAGATGGATCAGGCCGCGGCAATTTCGGCTTCATCAACCGCGTCCTGTGGCTCGGCCGTCTTGTTTGGTCTCAAGCCGTGATACACACGCGGCCCCGCCAGCGTTCTCAGGATGGTTTCGGGAGAACGCTTGAGTCGCTTCGAGAGATCGGTTGCGCTCATCGGCTGATTGCCATTGACCAGGAAAATGCGGAACACCGCCTCGACTACCGCGGTATGCTCAGTGACAAAATCCGGCAAGAGGGCGCAATGACTCATGAGCGCGTGCTGGATACCATCCACCGGTTTGACCTCGGCGGTCTGCGGATCGATCCAATCAATCATCGCGCCTTCCTGCATGTCGGCCAAGGATTGCTGATGTTCCGCACACAATAAGGAACGTAAATAAACATGCCAATCACGGTCATTCTGCACCCACCACTCAAAGTCAATATGAAATGGCGTTTGGACAGATGGCTTAAG
>JAJYOO010000387.1 GCA_021796155.1 Chloroflexota bacterium | reverse complement strand
CTTTTGTTGTCCCGAAAGCCATAAATTCGGACAATGTTGTTGATGATCTGCGCGTCCGACGGCTTCAGCTCCAGAATCTCAAAGCCGGTGGTGTAATGGTCAGGAGAAATATCCGGCTCGCACCAGACACTTTTGGCTGAGAAAGTTAGATATGGACGCTCATCTACATCGTCGGTGATCTCGAGCTTCAATTTGCGTATCTGACCAACGGAGATGGCTTCTTCGCTAAGAAGCATCAAGCCTTTTTCTGTGATGTCCACGAGATAGCCAATTTGCTTCCTAATATCTTCGTCATAGACACGACCATAATAAAGTAAGTGCCGGCGTTGAGCTTTCCTTCTTTCCATGAAATTATCTTACCTAAATATGCCAACAAGCACCGTTGTGGAATCGTTGCTTTTTGGTGGTGGTGTTTCTGGCTTATCACCTGACCATATTTAGTTTTTGTTTTGCCATCTACAGGTTGGCTAAACTTTCTTCGTTGCATTCTCCTTTTCGACCGATGCAATGATCTTTGCCATCTCGGCGCTGATCTTTGGGTCAAGCGGATCGGGTTGATGTCCTGCAAGAATCTTGCGCGCCTTTGTCAACGCCCAATCGCGCGCATCATCTTTCCTGGCTTCCCATTCGTTATACGGACGGCGATCCATGAACTGTGGCATGAAAAGATCAAGCATGTGTTTGCGGCTGTGCTTCTGGGTCAGATAATTGCTAGATGAGCCAACGGCTGCAATCGTATCGAGTGCGAGTGTTTCATCATCCACAACGATACCGCGCATGGTCTTTTCGATGATCGAGAAGATCTCGCAATCCATCATCATTTCCGCATAAGACCAAATGCGGCTTCCGTGCAAAAATCCAACGCCGAGCAACATATCGGACATTACTAGGCTTGCCATGAAAGTTGATAAGCTGTTTTCGATTCCGGCTTGCCAGTTCGGTTCTTTCGCTCCGGTTGCAAATGATCCCATTGAAAGCGGGATGTTATAAAAATCTGACAGCACATTGGTCGCCGCGCCGAAGAGAAAATCTTCCGGGCCGCCGCCTGTGTATGCGCCATTACGCGGATCGGACGCGGTCTGGGCCGCGGCATAAAAGACTGGCGCGCCGGGATATGCCAATTGTAGAAGTGCGGTGGCTGCGATGACTTCCGCATTGCCAACGGCGAGCGTGCCCGCCATCGTCGCCGGACCGGTCGTGAGACAAGCCGACATCGTCATGAAGCCAGTTGGGATTCCAGCCTCAGCCGCGAGCAAAGCCGCGTCGAGCGAGCCGCCATCATGTCCGAGTGGGGAAGCGGAACATTGCATCAGTGAAAGAACGGGGCGCTTCCGCAATTCTTTCTTTCCACCCGCGATGAGCGCAGCCATTTCAATCGCCGCTTTTGCTTCCGCCGCATCATAGATGCTTTCCGTCTGAACGTGCTTGGTTGAGTTTTCCCAGATGGCTTTGATCTCGTGCAGGCCGCGCGATTCGACTGGCATATCCTGCGCTGAAACAGGAACCCAATGAAACGCGACTTCTTCGGTTGCGTCGGCGACGCGTGCAATATCAACTACATCTTGAAGTTTCGATGTACGCCGCTCGCCAGTTTGGATATCAATCACTTCCACGCCACAGCCGTCCGTGCCAACATAAACATGATTGCCGTCGAGCGATAAATCCTGATTCGGATCGCGTGCCGCCAATGGATAAACCGGAGGACATTTTTTCAGTGCCGACTCAATGATCTCGCCTCGCACCTTGACGATTTGGCGGTCGCGGTCAACCTCGGCTCCGTTTGCTGCCCAAACATCCAGCGCACGCTGCGACGGGAATTTCACGCCAACCTTTTCGACGATCCACAACGTTGCATCGTGAATCTTTTCGATTTCTGCTGGAGTCAAAATTTCCAACTTGAGTTTTGGATTGCTAATGGATTTGATTTTCTTTGTCATGGCATACACTCGCGTTATGCGACGCCGATCAGTTGTTTGGCAATGGCAACTGCGCCGATTGCATCTTCCGAAAATCCGTCAGCCCCGATTGTTTTTACCCAATCGCGCGTCACTGGCGCACCGCCCACCATTACTTTGAATTTGCCGCGCAATCCTTCTTTGTCAAGTTCTTCGATAACTTCCCTTTGCTTCACCATTGTGGTTGTAAGCAGTGCGCTCATGGCAATAATATCTGCGCTGACATTCAGTGCGGTGCCGATGATCTTTTCAACTTCCACATCAACGCCGAGATCGTACACCTCAAAGCCTGATGCGCCGAGCATGGTAGCGACCAGCGACTTACCGATTTCGTGGATATCGCCGTCCACCGTGGCGATCACAACCTTACCGAGCGTTCTGCGCTCTGTGCCTTGTTTCTTTAGTTCAGGATCCAAAGTTGTCACGGCGGCTTTCATGGCTTCGCCGGCCATGACAAGTTCGGGCAGATAAGCTTCACCGCGCCCATATGCGTCACCGACGATATTAACGCCCGCGACAAAACCTTTGGTGATAGCGTCCAGCGGCGGTACACCTGTCGTAATCGCTTCCTTTGCCAGCATCGTTGCCGTATCCGAATCGCCGTCAACGATGCTTTGGGCCATTTTTTGGAATAGTTCTTCGCTCATAGTGCCTCCTTTTGGTGAAATATTTCACGGGAAAATGTTGCGGTTCTTCCGCACTTTTGTTGATGGATATCCCGAATGGGCCTGGATATGGCCGGTGCTGGCATGTGTTACCATGCATCTGTGCCTCGCGATGGCCTGCTTCAACAAATTAGCGGAAGAGCCAATGTTGCTACCCATATTTTATATTGCTCATAGTCAACAAATAAGTAAATTTTGACACGTAATTTGTCATACTTTGCAGAATTGAAATTATCCGACTTTAACGGTTAAAAAGACTGAAATTGCGTAACTTTTTCTATATTTGTGCGACCTCCTTTACGAATACCTGTAAAACAGGCATGTTATTCGGCGAAAGGAGTAAATTCCATGAGAAAAGGTGTGACTTTCATTTCTGCAGCATTGACAGCATTCGTTTTGGCGATGCTTGCAGGAGTAGTTTATGCCTACAACAATAGGTTGTCAGTTTCGGGTTTGTTTTCACAACAGGCTTCTACTTCAAACCAGTCTGTTTCGCTTCCCCTGATGGCCCCAACAGCGAATCCAACGGCAAGTACAGTTTCGCCCCGCGATGCTGCTGCCGATGCTGCCAAGTTTATGAAC
>JAJYOO010000386.1 GCA_021796155.1 Chloroflexota bacterium | reverse complement strand
GTCCAAGTTGCAGGCCGCGGTCAATGCGTTGATAGCAAAACGCGCATTTCTCTGGCACGCCGCGTGGACGACGAGGAACTTCCGGCTCTCCCCATTCAGGGACGGCGGGGTTCACCCCATCGAATTTCTTCCAGTTGAATGAGCGCGCTCCATACGGACAAGCCACTTCGCAATATCGGCAGCCGATGCAACGGTTGTAATCCATCATCACGATTCCATCGGGGCGATAATACGAAGCTTTGACGGGGCATACTTCCACACACGGAGCTTTTGAGCATTGCATACAAGGTCGCGGCAGATAGACTTTTTGATCACCAATCTGTCCTGCTTCAATGACGGGATTCCAAGTGGTGTCAGGAGAGATGTCGTTGTGAGCGCGGCAGGCCAAGACGCAATAACCGCAACCGGTGCATTTGCTTTGGTCAATCACCATCGCCCATTGACGTCCGCCACTCGGTGCGGATTCAGATGCGTTTACTTTTTGGATGACTTGCAATCCGGCAACAACAGCTGTAGCAACACCGGCAACTTTGAGCAGATCGCGTCGGGAAACTTTTTCGTCACTCATGCTTGCCCCCCTTGACGATATATTTATGATAAACACGGTCCAGCCACGGCATGAGAATCATACCGCCAGCGAGGCCGATCATGCCAGCCATCATTGCATATCCAAATGGGCTGACCGGAGCTGGCGCATTAGTCACAGGCGGAACCGGCGTGACAACGGCGGTTGGTACCGGCGTGGGAGTGCCGCCAGCCTCTTCAGCTTTGATCGCTGCAGCGGCCACAGCCTGACCCGGCGCGTGCATTTGATCTGCGTGACATTTATTGCAGGTATCAAGGCTTGGAATGAAACTGTGATCAGGAGCCTTATGTGCACTGGCAAAATCAATGGGGGTAGTTGTCCCATCAACGTTAAAGCCGAGATGGCAATTCACACACGTCACACCAGCTTGTGCATGTTTCGATGTTGGGAAATTCTGCATCGCATCTTTATGGCAGGTCTCGCACAGTGCAGAAGCATCTGCATTTGCGGCCTGACCTGGAATCGTTTTCATTCCAGCGGCGTGCGGATCATGGCATGTGGTGCAGCTCATGTTGCGTTGATAATGCGCGCTGAGTTTCCAATTGGCGGTTGCAAACCTTGGATCGCTGTGACATTTGCCACACAAATCCGACGATGTATCCGTCGGCATATTGTCCACCGGATGGTTGGCAGGGATTGGGCTGTGGCAGACTGTGCATGAAACGCTGTCTGCTTCGGATCGCCCCGTTGTCGGGTCGTATCCGGTGGTATGGCAGACGAGGCACGCGCCCGGCTTGCCTTGTGCAGTCCACGACTGAACGAAAACCGGATCGGTCATGGCTTGGCCATGAGGCCCAGTTTGCCACGTGTCATAAATATCTTTATGACAGGCCGCGCAATTGTCCACGTTGGCGGTTTGCGTTGTAGAAGCTGGTGGCGGAGTCGGTCCGCCATCCTGTGCTTGGGCAATGACGAGCGTTAAGCCCGCGGCCAACAGGGCAAATATCACAGCGACGAGAAAACGTTGAAAGCGTGAAACCATGGTGCATTCTCCTTGTTAATGTTAGGCGTGAGCGGGAACTGGCGCCCCGCGAAAGACCGGACAGGTAAGGCATTCCTCACGCAAATAACCGTTGGGCAAACGGCGAGCCTGCCAGCATGGGAGCGGCGAAAGAAAGCCAGGACATTTTTCGCGTTCATCGTCGGGGCAATTGTTGGTTTTCCAACATTCCGGTTTTTCAACTGGCGAGAGATGAGCTTCGCTTTCCTTTTGCCAGCGTGCGTCCAGTTTGCGAAGAAAATACACAGCCAGTGCGGTGATCAAAATCGGAACGCCGAAGCGCAGAAGCAGGCCGCCCAATAAGGCGAACAGCGCATTAACATCATTCATCACTCACCTCACATTCGATAATAATGAGCGCGCTCGCGTCGTCGCATCCATTCGCCGATCAACAGCAGCAATCCAAACGGGATAATCAGTCGGGCGAAGATCAAAATCAGCATCAATTCAGTGGCGTTCATCGCATTCTCCTTTCCAGGATCGCTTTCAGTTTACGTTAATGGAATATGAGACGTAAATTCGGATGCTTCCCCAACTTTTGGCTTCGCCTTTGCGGTTCTTTCCGGACTTTGGATTTGCGGCGCGTGCCCCATGCTTTACTTTGCCGGATGGGTGATTCGCCCCATAAAAATTGTCAGCACCGTGCATAAGCGCGGTCGTTTTTTGTCTTCCACGAATTAGCGCGAAAATTCGAGAAATTTGTGGAATTCGTGGCTAAGATTCACATTGGAAAATTACATGATTTACTGCAACATTACCAAAAACATCCCGCAGACTTGTGTCTGCGGGAAGTACAAAAGAAAAGTTTTTTATCTGTGGTTAAAAACAAATTTCAAAATACTCTTTTATACACTTCCCGTTTCGGCCAGCCGGATCGTTTCGCAAGTTCAGATGAAATTTCTTTTGCCGATTTTTTATTTGCCAATTCTTTTTTGATTGCTTTCAACAATTCTTCTTCTGACCATTTTTCTCTTTCTTCTTTAATCTTTCCTTCAATCACCAGCACAAATTCTCCGCGCGGTTCTTTGAAATAATCAATCGCCTCGTCAATTGTCCCGCGCCAAATTTCTTCGTGAAGCTTCGTCAGTTCACGCGCCAGTGCGATTTGACGATTACCTAAAACAATTTGCAAATCCTTCAATGAGTCACTTAAGCGATGTGGCGTTTCGAGAAAAATCAATGTATAAGGCAAATCCATAACATTTTTGAGTGCTGTTTTACGTTCTGATGATTTGCGCGGCAAATAGCCGAGATATAAAAACGAATCGGTCGGCAAACCGGATGCGGCTAAAGCGGCAACCGGAGCCGAGGGTCCCGGGATCGGGCTGACGTCAAAGCCGGAGGCGAGCGCGGCGCGCACCAATTCGTAGCCGGGATCGTTGATGGCCGGCATTCCCGCATCCGAGACGAGCGCCACGTCTCCAGTTGAGAGCGCGGCGAGGATCGAATCGAGTTTGGTCAATTTGTTATGTTCGAAATAACTGGTAAGCTGTGTGTGGATATCAAAATGCGTGAGCAGTTTTTGAGTCTGGCGCGTATCTTCTGCAGCGATCAAGCGCGCCTCGTGCAAAATTCTTACCGCGCGCGGACTCATGTCTTCGAGATTCCCGAAGATCGGA
>JAJYOO010000385.1 GCA_021796155.1 Chloroflexota bacterium | reverse complement strand
CGGTATTCTGCAACCCCATGAAGGTTTGATCTATGTCGAGCGCACTGTTGCAGGCAAGACGCGCAAGGGTGTGGTCTTGGCTCTCGACTTGGAACGCTACGATTACACCAAAGGCTCGACTAGCCTAATCCGCGCCACCGAGGGAACCATTGTTGAGCGTCTGCCGCCGCGCATGATGATCCGCGAAGGCGCGGCACTTGAATTGCCTCATATTCTTGTTTTGATTGACGATCCAAGGCACACAGTTATCGAGCCATTGAGTGCGGCGAAATCCAAACTCGAGAAGCTATATGATTTTGATCTGATGCTGGATAGCGGACATCTGGCCGGTTATGCAGTCAATACTGATTTTGAAAATAAAGTCGTCGCGGCTTTGCGCGATTTGGCCAAACCTGAAACCTTTGCCGCAAAATACGGCATCGGCAAAGATCAACCTGTGCTTCTGTTTGCAATGGGCGATGGCAATCATTCGCTTGCGACTGCCAAAGCTATTTGGGAAAAGAACAAGCCGCAGGTCGGCATGGATCATCCGTCACGCTATGCGTTGGTCGAGATCGAAAATGTCCATGAGGATGGGCTTGAATTTGAACCCATCCATCGCGTGCTGTTTGGTTTGAAAAAGGATTTGTTTGCTGCGCTTGAAAAAACTTTCGGCGCGAATTTTTCGTACAAGGCTGTGGCGAGCGTGGAGGAAATGATCAATGCGGTGGATAAAGCACAAGGTGATAAGCAGGTTATCGGTCTGGCGGTGGGTGGAAAGGGATTCGGCGTGATTGAGATCGCGCACGCGTTATCCAATTTGCCGGTTGGCACGATCCAGGCCTTTCTCGATCTGTTTATGAAAGACGGCGGCACGGAGAAGATCGATTATGTTCACGGTGCAGATGTTGTGGTGCGATTGGGTAGTCAAGCCAACAATGCGGGGATTTATTTGCCGGGCATGCACAAGTCTGACCTGTTCAAGACGGTCATTCTCGATGGCGCTCTGCCGCGCAAAACTTTTTCGATGGGCGAGGCGCGAGAAAAGCGCTTCTACATGGAAGCGCGAAAAATTTCGTAATCCATTGGAACGTTAGAACGTTCAAACGTTTAAACGTTCCAACGCTTTTGAAAAATCTTCGGGATAGGGGGCCGTAAAAGAAACTCTTTCGTTCGTGGTCGGATGTGTAAATGTCAATGAACACGCGTGCAATGCTGGACGCGAAATCAGATCTGTTTCTGGCGCGCTGTAGAGGACATCCCCCAGAAGCGGATGGCCCAGCGCGTAGGCATGGACTCTGACCTGGTGCGTGCGTCCGGTCATCGGCGACGCTTCAAGCAAGGCATGAGCCGGATACCGTTTAAGGACTTTGAATCTCGTCTCGGCGTTGACACCGTTTTTCTCGTCCACCATCGTGCGGTGTTTGTGGCCGACATTAACTCGCAGCGGATGTTTGGCGGTGTGCTCCTCCCACTTTGGATTGCCCTCCGCAATGGCGCGATAAATTTTCTGCACTTCATGATTCTCCAATTGAATGTTGAGCGCACGATGTACTTCGGCGTTGCGAGCGAAAACCATCACACCGGACGTAACTTTATCGAGGCGGTGCACGATAAATATTTTGCCAAATTCTTCTTCGAGCATTTTGACAAGATACGGCGCGTCTTTTTCCCAGCCATCCGGCAGGACGGGAAGCCCGGCGGGTTTATCGAGAACTATAATCGATTCATCTTGATGCAGAATATTCATAAACAAATTATAACCTTGCGAAGGTTTCGAACCTTCGCAAGGTTAGTTTTTCGGTTTATGATTCTGACCGATGAACAACAACCTGACTCCCTGTTTTAGCTGCGGCGCGCTTGTGCCGAACATGGAAGGTCCGTCGCACAGATATATGCTTTCGTCCGCAGGGTGTTGGGCGGTGTATGGAACTTTGCTGGCGCGCGATTATGGCGAGTATGGCTATCCGGCTGTGCATCGATTCTCTGTGGACGCGTACGCGGTTCAACATCCGGGCCAGCCGGTGCCGCAGGCCATTCAATCCGTGGCTGTGCATTTGATTGGATTGTATTATTCGCTCGAGTGTGGACTCCCATCCACGCAGGTGACGAAGGCCATCGGACGAGCCACGCAATTTAGCGCCGGATTCGTTTGGCTCGATCCGCCTTCTTCGATGGGAAAGATCACGGTTGTAGACGCGGCCAACGCAGATGGACTCGAAGTGTATCAACGTATGGCGCGCGAGTGGGCGCAATCCGCGTGGGAGGCGTGGTCAGCGCATCACAATCAGATTCGAAGGTGGGCGGCGTTATAAGCTACCTATTGGATATAAAACGCCTCTTCATTTTCGCCACGGATTACACTGATTTTCGCGGATTATTTAATGACTCTGGTATGTTGCAGCGAACCTGTGCCAAAGTTGAGCAATAAAGCGAGCCGAAGGCCGGTAGCGGCTAGATAGTGCATTGCTTGAGCCTGATGATTTGGGGTAAATCTTGAAACAGCTTTTATTTCAACGATCAACTTGCCATCGACCACCAGGTCCGCGATATATTCCCCAACTAAAACATCCTTGTATGTCACAGGCAGTCGAACCTGTCGCTCGAAAGAAATATTGCGTAACGTTAATTCTCTTTCCAATGCAGATTGATAGACAGCTTCCAAAAAACCGGGGCCAAGAATTTTGTGTACTTCCATGGCCGCGCCAATCATGGCGAAAGTTAATTCTTTATAAAGCAACTCAGCCATAAAACCTCCTGAACACAATCAGTGTAAATCTGTGAAATCTGTGGCTAAATCTTTTTCCTGATTTTGCTCATCGCATATTCTGCCAGCGCGGTGATTGGTAACGATGCTTTTATGTCACCGTCAATCTTTGTTGTGAATATTTCTCGTAACGTTTCTCATCCACTACACGGCGGATGCGATCCATGCCTCCCCATATTTCAGCGAACGATGTGTAGAGCGGTGCGAACCCCAAACGGATATTATCCGGTGCACGAAAATCAGGGATTAGATTCATCTCTTCGATCAGGGCGCGGTTGATGCGATAGCCGTCAGGGTGGCGAATGCTGATATGCGAGCCGCGCCGCTCAACGTCCCGCGGCGAACCGAGGGCGAAATCGATTGGGGCGAGGAAAGCATCATGCAGGGCAATGGCATATTCAGTCATCCGCACCGATTTCGCACGGATGGCGTCCACGCCTGCTTCGAGAATTGGTTTACCAC
>JAJYOO010000384.1 GCA_021796155.1 Chloroflexota bacterium | reverse complement strand
GTAGGGTCAAGTTGAACCAGGCCGTAAACGATAAACAAAGAGTCGCAGTGTTGGGATCGAGCATCGCCCAACAACTCTTCGGAAATACTGATCCGGTTGGACAATATGTAACGGTCGGCAATACGCAATTGATCGTGATCGGAGTTTTTGCGCCACGCGGTTCAGTCGGCGGCGTAGATTACGACTCCCGTGTTTATATGCCCATTACAGTTGTCTTCCAGGATTTCACACCCTCACAGTTTGCGCGTTTCCTTGGCGACAGAGTCCGATTGATCTATGTGAAGGTTGACCCGAAATACGCACTCAATGATGTCATTCTCCAGATCCAACTCCTGCTTTACAAGCGGCATAATGTGACCGCCAGCAACCCTGATTTCACCATCACGACTCAGCAGGACATCATCAGCACGCAGGAGTCTACAACAGCCGCGTTTCGTTCGCTGCTGGCATGGGTCGCAGGCGTTTCGTTGCTTGTTGGCGGTATCGGCATCATGAACATCATGCTGGTCAGCGTCACAGAACGAACCCATGAGATCGGCATCCGCCAATCCATCGGCGCGACGACTGACGATATCCGCATCCAATTCCTGGCGGAAGCGCTGTTGTTGAGCATCATCGGAGGCCTGATCGGTTTGGTTGTAGGCGTGGTCGGCTCTGTATTATTCGGCAGTCTCAGCGGAATGCGTACCGTGATCGTTCCAAGTTCCATTTTCCTGGCATTTGGTTCATCGGCAATCGTAGGAATCTTCTTCGGCTTCTATCCCGCCAATCGCGCCGCGCAATTGGATCCGATTGAAGCGCTTCGCTATGAATAAAGGATCAAATTTTTTACGAATGCATTAAAAGAATTCGTGCCATTCGTGTTGAGAAAGAATAGCAACAAACAGGAATCGAATCAATTCGACTCGAAGGAGATAGAATGAGAAAGACGACAATTGGAATTACTCTGATTATTCTGGCAATGATATTAACGGCTTGCGGGAGCAGCAACTCGCCCGCCGCCGGCGGATCAGGTTCAGCCGCATCGAATCGAGGCAGCGGTTCTGCCCGTACTGCGGCCCTCTCCCCAACTACCAAGCTGGCAATTGGTACCTTTAAATTGGAAGGAACTGCGCAAGCCGTGAATGCAACTGAGGCTGCCAAATTGATTCCGCTCTGGCAACTTATGAATCAACTGGATACCAGCAGTTCGACTGCGCCGCAGGAAGTAACAGCCACTGAGAACGCCATTCAAGCCGCGATGACTCCTGCACAAATTCAGGCCATTGATGGTATGCAGATTTCGCAGCGGGATATTTTCACGGTCCTACAACAATCGGGTGCGCTGCCCTCCGGCGGATTCGGCGGAGGCGGAGCAGGTCAAAATGGCTCTGGTTTCACGCGCACTGGAAACGGCGGCAACTTCCGTGGCGGAGGTGGAGGCGGTGGTGGTGGTCTTGGCTTCTTATTCGGCGGCGGTAATCGTCCGCAACAAGCTGCCGGCAATGGCGCGACAGCCAACGGCGGCACCGGAACCGGAGCGAGCGGTGGCGGCATCGGAAGCTTTAATTCAACCCTGATCCTGCAACTCGTAAAGCTTCTTCAATCGAAGGTGCAGCCTGGATAATGCAAATTAACAACTGTTTGAATGAAGAGAGTCTTATACTAGGGTTGTTCGGACTGGACGAAGAATGAGAAATGGACACAACAAAAACAGTGATGGTAGTTGACGACGAAAAGCGTTTGGTCTCCCTGGTCGAGAGTTATCTCGCCCAGGAAGGCTTTCGCGTGGTAACAGCCTTCAATGGCCGCGAGGCGCTCAACAGCGCGCGCAAGGATGAACCGGATTTGATCATCCTGGACATCATGATGCCGGAGATGGACGGTTATGAATTTCTAGAGGCCTATCGAAAGGATCACAAGACGCCCATCATCTTGCTGACCGCGCGTGTGGAAGAGGAAGATCACGTGATCGGCCTGGACCTCGGAGCGGACGACTACGTCACCAAGCCTTTCCGCCCCCGCGAGCTGATGGCGCGCGTCCGCGCCGTGCTGCGCCGCGCCGGCGAACTCGAACCTGCGGCAAAAGTTTTGACCGTCTCCGACATCACGCTGGACCGCGAAAGCCGTTCCGTAAAAGTGGATCAGCACTACGTTGATTTGACGCCGTCTGAATTTGACCTGCTGGCCGCCCTCATGTCCGCGCCTGGACGCGTTTTCTCGCGTCTCGATCTGCTCGACATCATTCAGGGCGTCCGCTATGAAGGTTATCAGCGCACCATAGATTTACATATCAAGAATCTGCGCGCCAAGATCGAGCCAGATCCGCGCTCACCCCGTTACATCGAAACCGTCTATGGCGTCGGTTATCGGTTTGCAAGAGAAAACTCGTTATGACGCGTTCTCTGACTTTTAAGTTGATCCTGGCTTTTATTGGCGTCAGCGTAATCAGCACCTTTCTGGTTGTGATGTTCACACGCTGGAGAAGCGGCGAAGAATTCCGCGCTTTCATCATTGACCAAAACCGCCCCAGCATGGTGACGGCGTTTTCAGAATATTATTTGCAGCATGGTTCATGGAATGGCATTACCAACGCCAACCTGCCCACGCAACCACCGCCGCCCACCCCACGCTCTTTCGATCAAAGTCCATTTACGCTCGTGGATAACAACAATCAAATCGTGCTGGCGGGCGCGGGTTACCAAATCGGCCAGAACATAAGCCCGGCTGAGATCGCCAGCGGCATCCCGATTCAAGTAAACAATAAAACCGTTGGAACACTTTTGATCAACCGAAGCGCGTTCCGAATTAACACTACAGGCTCCAACTTTCTAAATCGAGTCAATTTCCAGACCTTGTTAGGCGGCTTGACAGCCATTGCCATCGCGCTGATATTGGCAATCGTTCTCTCGCAGACTTTGACGCGTCCCATTCGAGAACTGACGGCAGCCACACAAATCACATCACAGGGAAATTTGCCGCAGCAGGTTCCGGTTCGCTCGCGCGATGAATTGGGCCAGTTGGCCACATCGTTCAACCGCATGAGCACTGATCTGGCGCGTTCTTTGAATCTCCGCCGTCAAATGACCGCGGATATTGCGCACGAATTACGCACGCCGCTCAGCATCATCCTCGGCCATGCCGAGGCGGTCCACGATGGCGTCCTGCCCGCGTCACCTGAGACATTTGAGATCATCCGTGAAGAAGCTGAACGCCTCGAGCATCTGGTAG
>JAJYOO010000383.1 GCA_021796155.1 Chloroflexota bacterium | reverse complement strand
AAATCCAAAATAGAACGGAAGATAAAGTATGAAAGCGGAGAAACCAAGCGGCACGCCGAGAACAAAAACATCCTCGAGACGCGACCACGACCAGCCGTCCTCATGAACACGGAAGAGGAGGTACGCGCCCACAATCAACGCCGCGCCGACGAGGATGTCCCATGTGTTGAGGAAGGCGAGTCCGCCCAGCGTCAACGCGGCGGCGAAGAATCCAATCTTGCTGATATGCAGCCGGTAACCGAATAAATCAATTTCACCGCGCCAACCGCCAAGGAAGACATTCAAGGCAATGGCAACCGCCAACAAATTAAATGGAATTGCCAGCACGTGCGGATGAAGATCACCGAGCAGAAAAGAGAAGAACGGGAATTCATCAATCACTTCCTGAAAGTGATGCGTGAGATCAAAATCGGAAATGACGCGTGATGCGCGCCACCACCACAAATAACGATCCGGGATCCACTGATAAGGCTGCGCCGGGGGCTGATTCAATTCCTGGATCCCAAGCCATGTCCAAAAATTGGACGGATTGGAATTCCAGAAGATGCCGCGCGTATGCAGAACTTCAAGGAAACCGCCAAGGTTGCTGACGAGCAACAAAAATAGCGGTCCTAAAAAGGAGAAACGACGAGCCGCAGACGACGAGTTGTTTGCGGTCTGTGGCCGGTTGTCAGGAAGCAAAGCCAGCAGGTTATACAAAATTCCATACGCGCCAATTGCGGCCAATCCGAAGATCAACGCGGTCATCAGGTTGTGAGCCACACTGCCGATGAGACCGGTCAGCTTGGCAAGCATGGCCGTCATCACATAACCAAAGTAATAATAGGATATGGCATAACCTGAAAGCCACGAATCATGCGGAGGAAATGTCGGCGAGCGCAGGATGGCGTTGATGAACATCAACTCCATCGGGCGTTCTGTGCCGTCCAATTCGGGGTTGCCCGCGCGGAGCAATGCAAGAAAAGCAAAAGCGACAAAGAATAAAACTTCAACCGTGACAACCAATCGCAAATTGGATTTCAACCAGCCGATAATCTCAGATTGCCGCTTTACGAAAATGGCAATGCTAATCCCAATGAGAATCAACAAGCCAAAAAGAATCCCGCCGACGGTGTTCTGCGTTAATCCAAGTGATGTGAACAACCAGAAGACATATCCCCAAATCAGCAAGCCCGCGGTGCGTGAAAGGCTGTAACCGCGGTCGGTCAATGCCGGGAATAAATAATAGACCAACGGAAAGGTCAGCAACCCCAGCAGGGTGATAAGGATGTACCACGAAAAAAACGCAAGAATGGAACTCACGCCAAATCCTTACGAATCCATCAATTTACAGTGCGTCATATTTGAACCGCCAAGCTCGCAAAGACCGCGAAGAAAAAACCATTAAACTTTGCGCTCCTGGCGTTCTTCGCGGTTAATTTTGCCGGGCGCACGACCAATGTGCGGCTTTGAGAAAGCCCGGTCACGCCAATTCCTTGACCATTCGATAGTAACCGCTTTCGCCGTTGAGCTTGCCGCTAAAAATAATCTTGTAACCGGATCGTTGATAAAGCCGGATTGCGCCATTATTATGTTCATCCACAATGAGGGAGCATTTCTTCAAATTAAATTTCCGCGCCTGCTCTTCCGCAAAGGACAGCAGATGCGCGCCGTAACCATTTCCTTGAAACTCAGGCGCAACACCGACGTTACTGATGTAATATTCGCCGCGTTCCGCTTCGCGGATGTTCATCATTGGCGAAATCCTTTTTGCAAAACGAATCATGGGACGGATGCCAAGAACGGAAAGCAGATTGCGGCCAGCGGCCAGATCAAGCATTGCCATCTTTGAAGCGGGATACGAAACCAACAAACCGACTGCTTTGCCATCCACTTCGAGCACGGTTCCAACTTGACAACTAAATCGTCCGCCTTTATGAGCAAACAAGGCCGCAAGAAGTTTTTCAGAAGTCCATCCTGATTCGACATCCGAAAACAAATCAGCGGATCGGCCCATCGTGAGGCGCATCAGCGACGCGGCGATCATCGCGTCGTCTGGCCGCGCGGGACGAATCGAGACGCATGGATTCATATCAGCACGGGCAGGATGAACTTTCCATCGGCGGACGGTTCGAAGTCCACGACGCGGATGACAGCATCGAGATTGATCGGACCATAAATATGCGGGAACAGTTCAGCGGAATCAACTCCTGTCGGAGGCGCGCCGTCAAATGGCGGCTCCCACTTCAAGTCGGAGGAAAGACGCGCTGGATCAATCACGAGAAGCACGAGTCCCGTTTGTCCCTTGTAAAATTTTTCGGCGACCGGCAAAACCTGAGCGGACGTCGAGCAATGAATAAATCCATCGGAGGACAAGCTCGGCGCGGTATATTCTCCGGCTTTCTGCGCGTCGGACCAGGCTTTGAGAGATGTAATGTGTATGATATTCATGGATTCACTTTATAGATGACCGTTTCGCCCTGACGATAGACCGAATCCCAAAGCTGTCCGTTGTATTGATCGAATTTGTTGAGGCCGGGACCGGGATATTCGGCGCGTTCCAACTGACCCACAATGATGTATTGAACGTTATATTTTTTCAAGAAGCTGACCGCGGCTTGCGGATCGGTGGTGGTATAGAACCCGGCGATTTGGGCGATGCGATCCTCGACCAATTGCGGGGTCAGCGTGCGCTGTTGGCGCTCATGCCAGTTCCAGCCGACCACGCCGGGCAGGCCAGTGTAAATCGTGAAGCGCGTGCACCAATGATATTCGGGACAATTTGCTTCGACGATGACCGGCGAACCCTGAACATGGTCCTGCATCCAGCGGATGGCTTGATAATCCTGATTCAGATTCATTGTCACGCCGAAGTCCGCATACTGCGCGTACTTCATGTATGTGATGCTGTCGAGCGTGAGCGGAACGTTCGGCGCCATGCGGTCGCCGATTTTATCTATTGTCGCAGAAACAGTGTACATCGCCGCGCCCGCCAGCAAAAGCGTCACACCGCCCTGGAAAATATTACGCCAGGCCGGACGCCATTTGTGAACGTCAGCCAGCATCCACACAAAAGCCGCACCCGCGGAAACGGAAAGCATGGTCCATGCCTGCAAATAGAATTTGAAGATCGTGTTCATGCGGCCGATGTCGCCGCGCACCACGACAATTTCAACCATGATCGTGATGAGCATGGAAGTGCCAACCAGGAACAAAACAAAGCCGTCGCAGGGTGTCA
>JAJYOO010000382.1 GCA_021796155.1 Chloroflexota bacterium | reverse complement strand
GGTGGTGCGGCCGGTTGGCCCTAAGCTAATTGACGAACGACTTGCGCCGCCTGCTGGATTGCCTGCTTGTTGACTCCGCCCGCCCAGATGATTCCCTGCGCCTCATTCGGGACGATGATGCGGCTTCCACTAAAAGAGCGAATCCACTCTGGGACACCCTTGGCCACCAAACTTCCGCTCAGCACAACTGCATCAAATTGACCATCCGGTTTCTCACCAACAACGATCGCCGACACATTTGGCGCAGATTTCACCATCGCGGCTTTGACTGATTCGCCAAAACCATCCTCCGAATCCGCAATCAAGACTTTGAAATCGGTTTGTTTCTTTGCCAATGCGCTAGCCGTGAATAATCCATCGCGGCGCAAAACCAACAAATGATAGATAAACAAAATGATAAATAAAACGAGCAACTGCAGATCGTTCAAAACTGTGGACAGAAATGAACTATCAATCTGGCCGCCCAATAAAGCATTCAAGAATTGAAAGACCAGCGCCACAGCCGAAATCATCCCGCCGATCACGCCGGCAAACAATGCCAAATACAAATAAGCTTTTCTGACGATTGACCGCCGCGCGTGTTCTGCCATATCGCCTTCCGCAAGCGCTTCACGTTGCATCGGGCGCCACGTCAGCAGCCAAAGCGGAAGCCAGGCAGCGATCAGCGAAATAGCGGTTGCAAGATTCGAGCGCAATGTATCAGTCAAAAGCAACGAGCCGCCGGTTGATAAATCAATCAGGAACTTGATCAATGCGGCAACGCCGATGAATGCTCCGCCCAATCCAAGGGCGGACAAAATATAGAAGTACACGCGCTTCATAGCGGCTTGTCGAACCGGATCGCCAATCGAATCAATGTGACGATTAAGCCAGTGTCCGTAATAAGCCCACACCACGCCAAGCGGCAAGCCAATCGAAATGGGTCCGCCAATTTGATGGATGAAGTCCGCAGTCGAAATATCTGCGCCAAGAATTTTCGTGATGACGATATTTACAACCATCGCCGCGGTCGTCAGCACGGTGACGACTCCGCTTAGGGCGAGGATGTAAAGAAAGCCAAGGCGTAGATTCGACTCTTTTTCCGCCGCGTCGGCCAGCGAGTCCTGGATGATGCGCCACGAATAAAACCACACCGGCGTCCCGATGACCAACAAGGCAATCCCATTGATCAAAGTCTCGGACGTAAGCTCACCCAGCACGCTTCCCGGAATAAAGAAAATATAGTTCAAAGCTTGTTGCGCACCAAAGATCATCATCAACAAACTGTAGAGAACCCACACATAACGATACAGTCGACGGACGTCTGCAAAGTTTTCTTTGGATGGGAGCGTCTGCCATTCGCCCCGCAAAATATTCCAGAAGTAAATCGCAATGACGCCGTTCATCAGGATTGCGATCAGGTTATCGGGCCAGGTCTGCGAACCACCGACAAAAGCGCGCTCCACAGATAGATGAACCAGCTGCAGAAAAATACGATTGAGCAATGCCAGCAAATTTTGAATCAGCGGGATAAGTGTGCCGATCAAAACCCCATAAAGAAAGATGGCGCGCAAGCTGGCGGTTTTCTCTTCATCATCACGACCCGAGGTGCGTTGCGCCCATAACCAATGGATTAGGAAAATGGGTACGCCGACTACAACCAGCGCAAGCGCCTGGGCCAACGCCTCCGCACTGCCGCCGACAATTTGATCCACAATCGAACGAAGCAGGTTGATCAATCCCCAAAGGACAACCTCGAGGCTGATGAGCGCGACAGCGTAGAAATAAAGTCTGCGGACAGTTTTCATGGCATTCTCCTATGGCTTTGGGGGTATTTGATACCAGCTGTAATCCCAAAGATTATATGTTGGCATGGATGAGATTTTCCATACGCCGTTCTGCTTCACCAACTTCGCTGAACCAACATCGTTAAACCCGCTGGAGAACGGATCATTGGGTGTGTACGTCATGCTGATTTCAACGGCAGCATCCTCGCCAGTGATATCAACCTTCCCAATCTGGACTCCGTTATTGGCGGGGTCCAGTTTTCCAACTGCAAATGCCTGCCGGAATTGGTTTAGCGTTGGCTTGTTGTCGAGGTCAGCCAAATATCCGTAGGCTTTCGGATAATCCTTATTGAGCAAAGCCAGCACATAGTTATGCACAACGCCATCGGGAGTATCCTCAGAAACATAGGCTTGTGTATTCTGCCTTGAAAAGAAGAAAGCCAATGCAATCACAATCAATACTGCAATCCCGATCAAAATGCCGGTCAAAAAACGATCCTGCTTCATGGTCAGCTCCCTGTTTTGATTTCATTGTATAAGGTTTGAATATGGAAAGCAAGAAAGGCGTCTTTCATGTTTGGGCGCTTGTTGGATGTTTCCCAGTAGGATGTAATGACAGTTTATTTATTTATATATGGAATTCGTAGTCTTAGTAGGGACTGTTGATAATGTGGATAATGAAATGTGGCCGTATCGGTTGGATGTCTTCGACCCCCTCACTGCCACATCTTTGGGAATCTAGTTATTTTATGGTTTTGAAACTATGTGCACAATATTGGAATAGTTTCTCGCCGAAGCAGGCGGTTTTTTGATAGCTCTATATATTGGATAATGGGCGTGATTGGAGCCCATATCTAGGGGTCATGTTTTCGGGCTTTTTTGCTAATTTCTCAACGAGTTGTGTCTATTGTCCACAGGCGATGCCCTTTATCCACAGTTTTACCCCTGTTATCCACAAAAAGGACTTTCTAATTTGGAGTTGTCTGACCCAAATATGGACGGCTCACAGGCTGGTGGATGTTTCCAATCCATTTTCAGCGGCGATTTCGTCTAGCCGGACTTCGATTTCATCCAGATAGCTATCCAAGCCGGAAACGCGCCCTTCGAACGATGCGCCAAGCAGACTCAATTTTTGGCACGCTTCATTCCACGACTGGGACTGGCTCTCGTTTAAGACGGCAACTGTCAGCGTCCACGTGTGGATAAGTGGCCAGAGCGCAGTCAGCGGAGTATCGCCAGCGAGCAAGGCCTCCATCGCTTTTTCGTAATAGTTCAGCCGTGCGGCGTGGATGCGTTGATCCACTTTCGCATTTTCAGCGGCGGCGAGGAACGAAGCTTTCCATTGGGGCATCCATCCGGTGAGTGTATTGGCATCCACTTGACTCGCACCGATCAAATTGAAAAGTGTCGCTGTGAAATTTGGACGTTCGGCAGCCTGTGCCCGCGCGGGAAAA
>JAJYOO010000381.1 GCA_021796155.1 Chloroflexota bacterium | reverse complement strand
CAGGACCCCAATAGCAATGGAAATCAATTGACATTCCAGAATCCGTCGCCCCAGTTGCATTCGCCACTCCTCTTAAAAGACTGATTCCAGCCAGGATTCCAATGATCAGCACGACGATTAGATAGATCATTTTTTGTTGTTTGCCGATGATATTCATGGCTTTAAGCCTCCTGTTCTTGACTTCTTGGCGATCGCTGCCAGGTAGATGTCCAGCCCGCGCGTTCCAACACTTTCACCCAATCAGGGGAAAGGTTCATGTCAATGACAATCTTCATGCGCCAACCAACGGCAACTCGATTTCTTCGACACGCCATGCGGCATAAGTTAAGGCCTCGCGAATGTCCTCTGCTTCAAGATATGGATAAGCCTTGAGAATTTCCTTGTTGTCGTGCCCTGCGGCAATGAGACCAATAATCATGCCCACTGTCACACGCAGTCCGCGAATGGTTGGTTTGCCGCCCATCACGTTGGGATTAAAGGTAATGCGTTTCAGATTCTTCATGTTTATGCTCCTGCTCGTATTTTACACCATCATCCACAGCGACCTCGACACTCCCTTCGGTCGCCTGCGGTCGCAGGATCGCTTCGCTGACCCACAGGGTCGCTTCGCTGATTCCGCGAGCACGCCGGCCGTCTCGCCCCGAACGGGATACGAGACGGCAAGCTCAGGGCAGGTAATTGGCATTGCCATGATGGTCAGCGACCGGCCCGGCGGCACGGCGTAAGTCGGATTGCCAATCCGACCTACATTTGGCGACGCGTCACGGAAAATCCCAGAGAGCCTTTATTAATCTGTTTCATCATCGCGCAGATGACGGTATAATATTCCCAGAGAATGAAAGGGTTAGCATGGCTCTTCAAAATATTGACCAGCTTCTCAAGTGTGCAGGCATACGGCCGGGCTTTTCCGTACCCGGCATCGGGCATGGACGTTCAACTTTATATCAACCGCGCCCGCAGCGGCGATGGTAATTGCCGCGCGCGAGTAACCAGGAATGAAAATGAAAGTTTACGTTGAGACCAGTGTCATCAGTTACCTGGCTGCTCGTCCAAGCCGTGACATCCTCATTGCCGCCAACCAGCAAGTGACTCAGGAATGGTGGCAGGCACGCCGTCCAAATTTTGACGTGTACATTTCTCAGTTGGTCGAGCAGGAAATCAGTTCAGGTGATGCGGAAGCAGTCGCAAAACGCCGGCAGGCATTGACGAATTGCTCATTCCTTGACATCACGCCCGAAGCAGTCAAACTGGCTGAACGATTGATTGAGCAAAACGCAATTCCAAGGCGGGCGGCGGAAGACGCGTTGCATATTGCGGTTGCAACGGTCAGCGGCATGGACTATCTGTTGACATGGAACTTCAAGCATATTGCCAACGCCGCCATGCGTGCCAGCGTGGAATTGGTTTGCAGACTTAACGGTTATGAACCGCCCGTGATTTGTTCTCCCATGGAATTGATGGAGGTGTAAGATGTGGAATGACCCAATCGTTGACGAAGTTCGCAAAGCGCGCGACGCGCACGCTAAAAAATTTAACTACAATTTGCAAGCCATTGCCGCAGACTTGAAAAAACAGCAGAAAGCCAGTGGAAAGAAATTTGTCATCCTCCCGCCCAAAAAGCCGGCTGTGTTGCCAAAGGCAAAAGTGGGTAAGGACAAATAAACTCTATGAGAGTAAAACACAAAATGATCTCCGTTGACATGCTGTCCGAGACCGTTTTTCATTGCCCCTCCCTGAGTCTCTCCACAAATCCGTACTGTGATCTTGGACTCACTCATTACCTTCCCTGCGGATTTGGGAACACTCTTCGAGTGCGTACGCAGGGGTGACCGCGAAGTCCCAGCAGGGGAAGGGAAAGGATGAAGGATGACTTTCTACCGTACAAAATTGGTATAGGACGCGGACACTCAAAGAACGAGTGCAGGCGGATGCGCGCTCTTCGACACTCCCTTCGGTCGCCTGCGGTCGCCTTCAGTCGCAGGGCAGGCTGGCGAAGCCGCGGCTGAAAAGTTACTGTAAGTTGTTAGAGTCATAAGGGTCAGCCCCGAAACTCGATGGATTGATGGTTCGACAAGTTCACCACAGCGGCTTGTCGAAATCAACGGGCGGGGCTGACCTATTTCTTTGAATAACATGGATAATATTCAGCAATTCACGCGGATGGTCTCACATCAGTTCCCGAGTCCTAAAAGGCGGCACGATCTCCGCAGTTGCTTTCATCAGCGGCGTAAGGCCGCGTCCCGCATCGGCGCGATACACCCTTCGACACTCAAAGTACGAGTGCAGGCACGCTCAGGGACCACCCGGCGAGAATTGAACCGTATGCCGGGGCATGACTACTGCGCGTTGACCTTTCCCCAGCGCTCCGCCATTTTCTTCATTTCGGTTATATACTCAGGCCAATCATGTAAAGTGGCAGGGTCAAAGTCCGCGCCATTTGGCCAGACGAGAGTATGAACTTCGGGGTCGATTTCCACCTGGTTGAAGAATTTTTCGTTTTGCAATGGGCCGTAGATTTCGCCCGTCAAAATGGAACGAAAGTCTATGGTTTGCTTTGAGCCATCGTCAAAAGTTACCTGCAATATGAATGGGCGAACAGGCTCAAAAGAAACGACACGGTAAATTTTATGTTCCATTTCAAACCTTCTTTCTATTTGAGCGGCGCAATCTTGAAAGGCAATTCACTAGACTGCAACCGTTCCCAATTTTCCAATAGTTCATTTTGATGTAAAACAATCCACTGCGTCTTCGCGCAGCGAACGGCGCTTCGACAAGTCGTTGTTCTTTTTGGGCTAGCGACCCTTCGATCATCTCAATCTGGTCTATGCGATAAATACCAACGACATTTTGATAATAGGCGTGCAAGTGCGGATGATGATGCGGCGCGCCTAACTCAACGTACATGCGAATGATAATGCCGAAGAAGCGTGATATTTCAGGCATGATGTTTCCTCACCATTTTACTACATACTTGTGCGTGCGCGTCGCACCTTTCTAATGGAATGGGGATAAATCTCCTTCAAGCAAGACTCGTCTACTCAAACGGATTCAACTATCGGGCAGAGCATCGCCCTTCGGCACTCCCTTTGGTCGCAGGATGCTTCGCGAAAAGCGGTAAGATACTGGAAACCCCGGCCAAAAGCGGACGCTGGGTTTACACGGCCGCCACAGCTGTTACGGCAGGCATGCTTGTGCCTGCGCCACAAGCGCAGGCGAACGT
>JAJYOO010000380.1 GCA_021796155.1 Chloroflexota bacterium | reverse complement strand
GTCATTGCCATCACTCGACAAGCCAACTTCAAAAATGTTGCTCAAGCCAGACGCTGGTTCGCCGCCCATCTCTCCGATGCTTTTTCACTGCTTACCATGCCCTATTCTCATTCTTGAGAAAACCATACTTGTCCGTCCATCCCAGCGCAACAGGATTCTGGAAACTCTTTATAATAGTTACACTTACTTGAAATCGTATCTGGTTAGGAGCCCTTATGAAATTCGGTATACACAATCCCTCATGGCTTTTTGGTCCAGACCCACATCAAATCTTCGATGAAGTCAAGCGCAAGGCGCAATGGGCAGAGACGCACGGCTTCAGTTGGTTTTCGTTGATGGATCACCTGATCCAGATCCGCGGTGTCGGCGAAGCGGATGAGCCTTTCATGGAAGGCTGGTCAACGCTTGCGGCGCTGGCGGCGGTCACCAGCAAAATTCGACTGGCGCCGCTGGTTACATCCGTGGCGTATCGCAACCCGGCGCACCTGGCGAAGATCGCCGCGGGCGTGGACATCATTAGTCATGGCCGCCTCACATTTGGGATCGGCGCGGGCTGGAACGTCCAGGAATATGACCAATACGGCTGGGTGTTTCCCGAAAAGCCTGCCGTCCGCATTGGCCAGATGGATGAAGCGATTCAGATTGCGCTGGCGATGTGGCGTGAACCGCGTGCAACCTTCGACGGAAAATATTTCCACATCAAGGAAGCCATGCTCGAACCCAAACCGGTGCAAAAACCGCATCCGCCCATCATGATCGGTGGCAGCGGCGAGCAATTGACGTTGCGCGCCGTTGCGCGTTGGGGCGATGCCTGTAATATTTTTGGCGACCCGGATACGGTCAAAAAGAAATTTGATATTCTGAAAAAACATTGCGACAGGGCTGGTCGCGATTACAACACCATCGAACGGACGAACTTGACTGCCATGCTGATTGCCAAAAACGAGACCGAACTCAAAGCCAAAATGGAACGTCTCAACGCGCCGCAGCCGTTCCGCGGCTTTACTGTCACCGTCACGCAGGCTGCGGATTTGATCGGTCACTATCAGGATATTGGTTCACAGCTTTTCATCATGAGCGCGTACAAAAATGATTTCGAGACGCTTGAGCTTCTCGCTTCGGATATCATGCCGCATTTTGCGGACTAACCTGATTCGGAATGTAGGCAGGATACCGTCCTGAGCGGACACTGACCCTGAGCTTGTCGAAGGGGAAGTTGAAGGATGTTGTTGCAAAGGGCTTCGACTGCGGCCTCACGGCCTCCTCTCAGCGCGATGACAATGTTTTTTCCCTTATCTCGTACTGACATAAACTAAAATGCTCAAAGCGCTTATCTTTGATTTCGACGGTTTGATTCTCGACACTGAAACACCCGAAGTTCAAGCCTGGCGAGAAATTTATTCTGAATATAACCAGCCATTTCCGCAGGACGAATGGGGAAAGATCATCGGCGGTTATGGAATTTCAAACTTCGACGCGGCGGAGCATTTGCGCGATCAAGTCGGGGATGCGGTCAAACTCGAAGATGTGCGCGCCCGCCAAAAGTCCGAGAGCGATGCGTTGACTCTTCGTCAGCCGATTTTGCCCGGCGTTGTGGACATCATCCACGATGCAGAACGCCGCGGGATTAGACTTGCCATCGCTTCGAGTTCATTCCATTCGTGGGTGGACATGCATCTTTCCCGGCTTGGGCTGGCCCGCCGTTTCGACCAAATCATCTGCGCTGACGATGTCGCGCCGGGCCGCACCAAGCCGAACCCGGATTTGTTTATCAAAGCGTTACATGTATTGCATGTCAACGCGGACGAGGCAATTGTCTTTGAAGATTCGCCCAACGGTGTGAAAGCCGCGAAGTTAGCGGGGGTTTTTGTCGTGGCTGTTCCAAATCCAATTACATCTTTATTGAAAATTGACGGTGCAGATTTGACGTTGAAATCTCTAACGGATTTCAATTTGCGAAAGTATATATAAGCCAGGCTTTCGCCCTGAGCGGACACTGACCCTGAGCTTGTCGAAGTGGAAGTCGAAGGGCGTGTTTGATGTGAGAATTCATGCTTCGACTGCAGCCTCACGGCCTCCGCTCAGCAAGATAATATTTTCTCTCTGACCCCGAACTACCGTTAGAAGAACAAAAAGAGACCAGCTAAGGATGCTGGTCTCTTATGCTCAAGTTATTTCTTGTTTATATCAAAACAAATTTATCCGGCTTTGTGCCGCAAACGGGGCACGGTTCCGTTGGCTTGCCAAATTCGATCCGTCCGCAAACTGGGCAGAGATAGAATTCGGTTTCGGTCAGGTCTTTGCCTTGCTGTGCGGCTTCCAATGCAAGCTTATACAATTTGGCGTGGACCTCTTCGACTTCGAGAGCATAGCCGAACATCCGCTTGGCTTTGTGATCGTCAGCTTTTGCCTGTTCGAGCATGGGCGGATACATCTGTGTGTATTCGTATGTCTCGCCCTGGATCGCCGCCTGCAAATTCTCGATGGTCGAGCAAAGCTCATCCATCGCTTTCAAATGTCCCTCGGCATGGATGCGCTCCGCTTCGGCGGTGGTGCGGAAGAGCCGCGCGATGTTGGGGAAGCCGTCCTGCTCGGCTTTCTTCGCGAAGGCGCGATATTTTTGATTCGCCTGGCTTTCCCCGGCGAATGCCTGCTTTAAATTGTCAATTGTAGTTGCCATATTATTCTCCTCTCAAAACGAGTCCATTTATTGCGGGCCGATACTCATTGGGAAATCCGTCACAAATTTATTATATCAAAACTGTGTTCCTTCCAAAAATAATGGAACAGAAAAAACAAGGCCGACAAATCATCGGTCTTGTTTTTGGAAGAATTGGTTGCGTGACGAATTTATTGTGCTTTATCAAAGGCCTGCTTTAGCCAGCTAAGAACTTCGCCGTCAATCTGCTTCGGGTCGCTGACCTGCACGTGGTGAGTGACCATCGCATTCCATGCGCCCGCGGTTTTGAATCGGCTTGTTGTTTTCGCACCTTTGAGTTTGATGCCAATATCCATTTGGTCAGACATTACCTGTATGATCGCGAATTTTTTGTTTTTGCGTAGAAGGCTGATGTACGTGTTCGTCGGCGCGACCGAAACATCCGGGCCAAATTCGCTGACTTTAGCTAGTTCGTGTTGGAAAATTCAAGTCTGAACCTTAACAATTTTTCGTTTGCGGTGACGTTTGGAAAGCGCCCGGGCGATAATCACCAGATTGGCAACGAGA
>JAJYOO010000379.1 GCA_021796155.1 Chloroflexota bacterium | reverse complement strand
CAAAGTCTTCCGTTTCAAGTACAGCCCAAAGAAACGCATTCGTGTGCGCGGCGGACATCGTCAGCAGTATACGCGGCTGATGGTGGATTTCATTGGTAAGCCCGGCGAAACTCGCAAGGTTGAGAAAGCGGAACCAAAGCCAGTTGTCGAGGTTGAGGAAGAACAGCCCAAGGCTGAACCAAAAGCCAAAGCAGAGAAGCCAGCCAAGGCCCCCGCGAAAGAAGCGGCGAAGAAACAAGTAAAGAAAGCGCCCGCGAAGAAATCCGCTGAAAAGAAATCATCGACTCCGAAAAAGTCGAGCAAGTAAAGTGAGAGGTAGAAATGGCTCATAAAAAAGGTGGCAGTTCAAGTCGCAACGGACGCGACTCCAATGGTCAGCGTTTAGGTGTCAAGCGTTACGCAGGTCAGCTTGTGTTAGCAGGCAATATTCTGATCCGCCAACGCGGGACGAAGATCAAGCCAGGTTTGAATGTTAGCGCCGGAAAAGATGATACGTTGTTTGCCACCGCGGACGGCGTGGTGATGTTTGATACAGTGCGCGGCCGAAAGCGCGTGAACGTCGTGCCTGCGGAGAAATAACATGAAAGCTGAAATCCATCCAAAATATTATCCCGATGCCAAAGTGACTTGTGCGTCCTGCGGCAATACATGGACGACCGGCTCGACCAAGAAAGAATTACGCGTCGACATTTGCTCCAATTGCCATCCGTTTTTCACGGGCGAATCAGCGCGCATCCTTGACATCGAGGGTCAGGTGGACCGCTTCTATAAGAAGTTGAACGTCAGCCAACAATACATCGAAACCAAGAAAGCAAAAGAAGCGGCAAAGAAATCTCCCGCGCGTCCAATTGCTGAACTCGATCTTCCGCAGCGCTCTGTGGACGCACTTGCCAAAGCTGGCATCAACGAAGTCAATCAACTTTTGGCGAAGCTTGCTGAAGGCGACGCGGCTGTGCTTGCCATCCAGGGCTTTGGTCAAAAGTCTTTGATTGATGCGAAGAAGAAATTGCGTGCCCTTGGTTATGAATTACCCGAATCTCCCGCACAGGAAACTTCCGCGTAGGATTTTCAAGAAAAGTTTTTCAAATTCGTTTTGCAAAATGAAATCCCGCCGATAATGGCGGGATTTTTTATGAGGATGGACTTCGTTCGTCTGTGCCTCATGGAGATTCGAATATCATCCCTAATGGGGTCTCCAGTTTTGGGTAAAAAGAAAAGCCCATCGCAAACGATGGACTCTGTCTGTGCCCCCATGGAGATTCGAACTCCAGTTTTGACCTTGAAAGGGTCGCGTCCTAGGCCTCTAGACGATGGGGGCTTGCTTGCAACGTACACTGCCGACTCATGTCGGTGGCGTGATATGCGGCGGCAAGAAGCCGCCTATATCAAAGCGGGCGGATTTTATCATCCCCCATGGTACAGGTCAAGCAATTTGACGGTTAACTTTCTGCTTTGACGCGCTGATTAAGCAATGCAATCAAATCAATCTGACGGCGGTTGATCAGCATCCCGCCGCTTTCGATCCGCAGGTTTGGGATCAGGATGGCCGTCAGCGTAGCGTTGAAAATCGGGATGAATTCACGCGTTCCCTCGGTCATGAGCGATGCAAAATCGAGGCGGCCCGGCAATTCCATGATTCCTTCGATCTCGAACATCTGCGTCGTGATGCGGATCGGATATTCAACGATGCTCGTAAACCCGCCGCGCACCAATGCTTGCGGTCCGAGGTCTTCGCGGCGCGCCATGCAAACAGCATACACGTGCAACTTCATCATGCGCGTCAACTCGAAATGATCCACCAGTTTGGTCGGCATGTGCAGGCGCGCCAGCCGCGCATCATGGACTTCCAGCACGGAGTGCGTGTTGTCGTTCATCATGCCCATCGTGCCGGTGCTGGTTACCATGATCTTTCCGACCACGCGGTAACCAGATGTCAAAACATCGGCAGGCAAAAAACGATATGTGCGCGGAGACGTGTCCATTGCCATGGTGGGAGTCCTACCTTGTCAGCGGAGATCAGCCGAAGGCCGGGGAGACCGCCCCGGTGTCCGGTGTTGAGAAGCGGGTTTTTGTCTGGTTGGTTTGCCGGCGTTCGGGTCCAATAACATGGTCAGCCACGCGATGGCTTTTTCGTCATATTCGCGGCGACCACATACATCGCAGATCCAGGCCGGGAAATTTTGAACGGTAATAAGTTCTTCGCCCAGCCACGTGAAATACGTAATGAAGCGCAGGTTCATCATGCCTGCCTGACATTCATTACACGGAATTGACTCAGATAATTTTTCTTCGCTCATGTAAGCCTCTATGGCGCGGCCAGCGCAATCTTGACGTGATCAATCATTGCCCATTCAGGCGGCGGCCAATAGATCAACAATGCTTTGCCGATCACATTTTGTAAGGGCAGATAACCCCATACATGCGAGTCGGATGAATCATTGCGGTTATCGCCCAGGACGAACAGATAACCGCTTGGCACCAGCCATTCGCCTTCGTAATTCGGCGCGGCAGCAATATACGGCTCGTTGAGTGTCTGACCATTGACGGTCACCCTGCCGCCTCGAATAAGAATCTTATCGCCCGGTAAACCGATGACGCGTTTGATGAGATCAAGATCAGGCGTGCTGACCGAACGGAACACAATGATGTCGCCGCGCGTCGGCGAGCCGGTTTGATATGCGAGTTTATTTACCAGAACGAATTCGCCATCGTGCAAAGTTGGCATCATGCTGAAGCCGTCCACGCGCACGCGTGCCGAAACTGCATTGATCGCAAAAAATAAAATAAGGGCCAGCCCAATTGTCTCAAACAAATCCAGCACGAAACGTTTGAAATCAAATTTTTCTTCCGCAGGAGCTTGCGGCTCGAGCTGGCTTTGTGGTTGCGTATTTTCCAACATACCTCCAAGAAATTTCTGCTTTATTATACCTGACCCCATGCGAAGTACGTCGGCACGTTCAGGACGCGTGTGCCGCGCACCCGTGCGTCTTCATCCAGATGTTTCATTTTTTGGATTTCTTCCTTCGCGACGAGGCCCGTTAAATCTGATTCGACCACAGCCCATTCTTTTTTCCATTCATCGAGATCGAGCGCTTCGGGGCTTCGGCTTTGAATGGCTCCCGTTTCGACGATTCTGATTCCAGCCTGATGGAATAATTCCGCCAGGCGCGCCCCGAGTCTTATGTCCGCGCCTTGGCGCTTCAACGACTCAATCTGCCATTTTCCAAGCGCACCT
>JAJYOO010000378.1 GCA_021796155.1 Chloroflexota bacterium | reverse complement strand
AAGATGCTCGCATTGTTGCGAGGCACCACGACCGAAAAAGGGCTGGCGGTCCATGCCACCCTCACTCACAAAACCTACGCCACCGAGATCAAGATCTCCGATGAACAAATGGCAGAAGTCAATCTCAAAGAGCATGCGGTTTTGCCTAAATGGAATTACACCATTAAACCCCAATGAAAGAATCGGAAGTTGTTTTTGCACGGTCCCTTAGCTGGACTTTGCCCATTCGGTTGTTACAGAAAGGCCCAATTAGCCGTCTGGGAACGGTATCTGGATGGTTTCGTTAATGGTTTTTGCACTTCATAATGAACTGGTGATGTTCGAAAAAGGAATTCGGCGGCGAGAGTTTGCTTGACGATGAATAGTGCATCGGAGAAGGTGGGCAGCTTCTTGGGATACCAGGCGGTGCGTTGGATGGGCAGGTGATCCTTCTGGGCGTGCACGTTGGCCAGCAGAGTAACCAGAGAAAACACGCTCAGCAAGGCGGGCGTCATGCGCAAGATCGAGAGCTTGGCCCATTGTCGTTGCGTCTCGACACCGAGATGAGTACGAACTTCATGAAAGGTGACTTCCACTTGCCATCGCCTGGGAAACCACTTGACGATTTGCTCCGCAGAAAGATTGAGATCGGTGCACAACAAAGCTTGGGTCTTGAATCTTTTCCTTGGATCGCGGACGATGACCCAACGAATCGGAAGAGGTGGTTCGCCGCTATGATACCAAACCGCTGTGCCAGTCGTGATCTCAATCTTACGTTGCTTCTCGCCATACCATTCTTGAACGGTGAGCTTCTTCCAGCGAGTCGAGTTGGCTTCGGCAACTTTTTCCAAGGTTGGCAAGCGTTTGCCCTTCTTGCGTAGCCGACCTATTGGACGCTTCGCGGTTTGGACTGGCTCATACAGCGCGGCATCCATCCGGAAGCGCATAATCGCACAAACCGGGTTTTTGAGTTGGCTCAGCCGAAAAAGCAGTTGAATCACGGCAAAACTGCTGTCCCCAATCAGCACCAGCCGCCGGTTCGGCAGCCACCGACGAGCTTGCAAAACTATCTGCACAGCCCACTCCGTGAGTTTCTTGTGCTTGCGCGGTTTCCCTTGGTAATAACGCTCCGAAGGCGCCAACACCGTAAGGAAAGGCAATGCCCAGGTGCGACCCGCCCAGGGGATGGGCGCCAACAACATGAGCGAGAGCCAACGCAATCCACTGGTGGCGCCTTGGCGCCATGACCATGACTGGATCGCACGGGATCGCGGTAAATCCCCTTGGCCTCTATCATGGCACCGCGCCGTCGTTCAATCGTGTCGTCCAATCCCATGAGGATTGGACCGCGAGGGGCGAAGGTGTTGACCAAGAGTCCCAACAGAATGTGGCTCGCCTCCAAGCTGGACCATTTCGCACGATACAGAACGCGATGGTAATTCGCAAAATGCTTCTCCAAGCTCAGTCCCATCACGCGCAACGCCGCGGTCACCGTTCGTTCAGCTGGAGAAAGGACAGACCCAATCAACAAGATTTTCGCATGCTTCCAAATTCGCTGCGAGAACAAGCTCGCAAAAGACCGCAGGATGGTGATATATTCGTTCCGCAGGGTATGCATAGGCAACCTCGTGGTCGAGTGTTTGCCGAAGCATACCCCGCTTTTCGTCAAGATTCAAATGAGCAAAGTCGAGCTAAGTGTTTTACGGACATTGGCATTTGGCGTGTTTCTAAAGCACGGAGATGAAAATAAAGACTCGGACCCTGAAAAACTTCTGATTTGTAGTAGGCCAAGTGAAATGCGTCGGCGTTCTCCAATATATTCTGAACCTTATTGTTGTAATACGCCCCATCTGATTGAGCATTTGCGCTATTCAGTCCACGACTCGCTACTATGTCCCTTCTCAATATTTGGGTTTCATCATTTGTATTTAACAAGATTCTCATTGGCTTCGCGCGCTTGTCACAGAAAAAGGCTTTATTGCTGCCAACTTGAACATAAATCTGAGCTAACAATGCATGATCCAAGTCTTTATAATGGCCTTTATTAACGTTTTTAACGTGCGAAGTTGTGGCATAAAATTCGGGAAAATCCTTCTTTATCACAGCCCGTATCTCTTGTGGCGTCATCGGGCCGGCCGCGTTTGAAAGAATGTTTTTAATAACATCAACGAAAGATGTTGTTCCCATACTACCTCGCCCCTCTCCTCCCAAACTGACGTTCCAACATTTCCACGGACAAATGAATCATCGTCGGCCTGCCATGCGGACAGGTGCGCGGCGAGTCACAATTTTCCAAGTTGGTGAGCAGGGCGCGCTGCTCATCGGGTGATAACGTCTGCCCGCCTTTGACGGCCATCCGCTTGCAGACGCGCGCCGCCAGTTTCTTTTCGATCTCATTTTGCAGTGGCGCTTCATCTTCTTCAAAGTCTTCGACGATGGCGCGCAGCGCGGCAGACGGATCGCTGCCCGCAAATAAATTCGGCACGGCGCGCACGCGAAAAGAATTCGAGCCAAAGTCTTCCACGTCAAAACCAAAATGAGCCAAAACCGATAATTGCTCGTTCAATAATTTCGCGCTGGCCGGAGGCAATTGCACAACAGTCGGCGTCAACAAAGATTGCGACGGGATTTTCTGCATATCATGTTGCGCCATCAATTTCTCGAACAAAACGCGTTCATGCGCGGCGTGCTGGTCAATCAAATAAAGTCCGTCCGGGCCTTCGGCAACTAAATATGTTGCACCGATCTGGCCGATCAAACGCAATAAGGGAACTTGTCCAAGTTCAGACGGTGGACGGTTGACGGTGGACAGCGATTGCAAATTTTGTTCCGCGGTCTGCGGTCCACCGTCTGCGGTCAATTGCTCATCATGAGCTATCGTCCAATCCAAGCCAACCTGCTGTGACGATTCCGCGCGCGAGCCCCATAAAGCAGGAGCAATCGTCGGCACAGGCGCGTACGCTAAAAGTCCGCGGCGAACCGCACGCTGGACAAATCCAAAGATGCGGTCTTGATTCCGGAATCGGACTTCGGCCTTCGCAGGATGAACATTCACATCAACTTCCTCCGGCGCGATTTCAACAAACACTGCGCCCATCGGATAACGTCCGACCATCAACAGCGTGTGATACGCCTGAATGAGCGCGGTGGTCAGCGGCGTATCCTGCACCCAGCGGCCATTAACGAAGAATGTGATGTCCTTGCGATTCGAACGCGTCAGCGCGGTTGGACTGATATAGCCAGATAATTTGATTCCAT
>JAJYOO010000377.1 GCA_021796155.1 Chloroflexota bacterium | reverse complement strand
ATAAATGAACGCATGGATGCCATCCAAGCTTAGTAAATCAATCTTGTGCTTCGCACTGGCTTATTGGATCGTGATAATCCTCGGCGTTCTATTGACAATTCTATTCGCAATTATTTTCCATCTGCCCAGCCCACAAGGACTCGGCGTGACAGCATCCAAAGCACCTATCCACTTGGCCAGCAAAGACTCTCCTTTTGTCAGGGGAGTCTTTTTTTCGTTCAAGCTAAGATGAGTGCCGAAGGGAGATCATCCATGACACAAATCCTGATCGCATTATCCACGTGGCTTCATTCTTTGGCAACGATCATCTTCATCGGATTCTATCTTTTGCTTGCGTTGATCTATTTGCCGGTTTTGGGAAACGAAGAAACGCTCAAAACAACGGGAACCGTTCTCAGCGGAATCTCAAAGCGCAGCCGCGCTTGGCTGTATGTCTCAATACTCGTGTTTATCATCACTGGCATTTATCTTACGCTCGTTGATCCGAACTATCGCGGAATTGGGAATTTCGACAACTCGTGGACAATCCTGATGTTGACCAAACACATTTTGATTCTTGGAATGATCGGCATTGGATTTTGGTTCAATGCAATCCTGCGAGTCGGCCCGCTAATGAGTTCGAACACCGGCGCGGTGCTGGCACTCGCCCGCTTCCGCTGGTATGTCAATGCAATGGCAATCACTGGCATCGCCGTTCTACTTTTGACTGCATTCTCACAGGTTCAATGAGGAGAAACAAGGAATCTTGATGACAAAAACAGGTCTCACATTCGATGATATTATTCAAATGACCTTAAGCGTTGGGGGAGATTGGGCAATTGCACATGCCAAGCGGTTACTCGAACTTATCCAACAAATTAGTCCGGGCATTCCCTATGATTTGTGTGTAATGGAGTTGGCAACGTATATGCACGATTGGGGTGCGTTTCCAACTTATACGCAAAAGGATGTGGAACATGCCATCCGTTCGCGTCAAGTCGTTGAAGCGGAAATTCTTCCACGTTTGGATTTGACTCCAGAACAAAAGGCAATTCTGCTCGAAGCCATCGAACTGCACGATTATCGCGATATGCGTCCGACAAAATCAAACGAGGCGCTTCTATTGCGCGAGGCAGATATGCTTGAATTTTTGGGCATGATCGGCATGGCGCGTGACTTCATGCGCGGGCCGAGAAACGTGGAAACCTGCTACAAGCGAATCCTTTCGCGGCGAGATGGAATACAAGGCCGTTTTACAATCCCGCGCGCGAGAGAAATCGCGCAAATTCGTCTCAACCGAATGGGGCAATGCATCCAATGGCTGAACGAGGAGAGTTTCGGCGTCCTATAGAATTTGAATGAGTTTTAGTTAAAACAGGAGCGATCTCGGCGGTCGCTCCTGTTGATTCAAGGTGGCCGCCATCGGCGCAGAACGATGCGTCCCTAAGAGAACAATCCCCACATTACGTGGAAAACAACATCCGCCCAAAAATGGATTCCCGACGCGGCGACCAATCCGTCTTTCATGTATCGCCAGCCCGCGAGAATTCCGATGATTCCGTTGAGCAGAAAGATTTCGACAAAGGTCATGGGACTCAAATCGGAAATTGAAGCGGCGTGAGTCAAGATCATGATGGTCCCCAAGTGGCTCGCAGAAAAAGCAAGCGCGGCGATCACATTCGCGATCCACAACGCGAGCGTACGTCCGTTGAAGCGTTTGAATAACCAGTTCAAGATGAAGGCCCATAATCCAAAAACAAAACCGCGGAATAATACTTCCTCGCCGATACCCGCACTGAGCGATGCGAAAATTGAAAGGGGGAAGGTTGGATGGATCATGCGGCCAAATCCATTGATCGGCGCGAAAAGAACATCCCCCACAACAACAAGAATTCCGCAAGCGATTCCGATCAACAACGGAATCAAGAACCAACGCCGCCAGTTGCCATCCTCGCTAAAGATGCCGGGGAAATTAAGTTTGCGCGCAAACCAGTAGCCAGCCAGGCCAAGAAGTCCATAAACCACCAAAACGATTCCCGCATTAGCCAGGCCCATCACAACTGGTGACATGCCAGTTTCAGGTATGGGCACTCCAGCGGTTGCGGCCAATTGACCCGCAAAGAACGCGTATGTGATGAACGCGCACGACGCGTACACGATGAGAAAAATAAAAAATAAAGTAAGTTGCTTTCGATTAGTCATTGCATTCTCCCAAACAGCCTGCGTGAGTCGCAGAGCCACGGAGAAAAAGGTCTCTCCGTGACTCTGCGACTGACTATGTAAAATCATTTATTACTCTACACTGCGGATTTACGCCGAAAGCCAAAGTAAAGCAATAGCAATCCGCCCGCGATCAGAATGATCGGCCAAGCATAGTTGAGACTCCCGGCGCTGAAGAACATGAAGATTGCCAGGATCACCAAAACAACGGAAGGATATTTCGCCCAGTCCAAAGGATAATCACGGCGGAACCACAACAACCCAAAGGTCGCGGCAAAGCCGAGGAACATCACACCGACGGCTATCGAACCGATGGCAGCCGTGCTGCCGAAAATTCCGATCAGAATAATCATTAAACCGATGCTGAGCATGATTCCTGCCGGAATCAGCGCCCACCATGATTTGCGGGAAGCAATATACGCAACAAGGAATGGCAGGCCAATAAAGATATTGATCAGGCCCCCCATGTATTCGCCTTTCAACAAAGTGCTCGCAGGCGGAATGAATGCAATCACAGCGAAGACAAAGGCTGGAATCAGCGCCCACCAACGTGAGCGATCTGTCAGGAAGACGATGAGGAACGGAATCGCAAATCCGAGCATGACGACGGATGCAATCCATTCACCCTGAACAACATCGGCTACAGCAACAACTCCGGCGAGAACAGCCATGATCCACATTGGGATAAGTGCCCACCAATTTTTACGAACATCCAAAATTAATGGAACGATGAAGGGCAAACCGACGGCAATCAGAACCGGTGTCCCGACGATCGAGCTGGTCACGCCAGCTTCGCCAAGATAAATCGTCAACGCGATTGCAGCGCAGATTAAAGTTGGGAAGAGCCACCCCCAAGCGTGCATGCCACTCAATAGATACGCAACCAAAAACAGCACACCAAATCCTGCAAAGACCGCCATCCAAAATTGCGGCGCGCCGTTATAGAAATGTCCCAACTGCGCCCAAAGAGCAATCGCGCCTGCCAGGATCAAGAACAAACCGGGAAGGACGGAAGAAAGTTTGGATCTCATTTCATTCTCCTAG
>JAJYOO010000028.1 GCA_021796155.1 Chloroflexota bacterium | reverse complement strand
CAAGTTACGCAGTCGGTGAATACGTTGAGGAGAAATATTAAGGTCTGTATCCAAGTTTATATTATGTCATTCTGAGGGGGCGGTAGCGACTGAAGAATCCCGCCGCTTTTGCGGCGAAGACCCTTCGCTATGCTCAGGGTGACATGAATTATTGATGTTTTCTCATCATAAAAATAAAGGGCGGGATAATTCCCGCCCGAATGATTTTATAAGCGGATGACGAATCCGCAAAACTCACACTTGATGCTGTCCTGACCGCGCAGGACCACTTGATTGATGTTGCCTCCGCAGCTTGGACATTGACTCGGCGCGGCCTTGACCTTTGCCGCGGCTGCCGCGTCCACGGCGACGGCGCGGTCTTTATCGAAATCCTTTGATTTTGCGCGGTTGATCAGCGCCTGCCATTCATCGCATGGCTGCCAGATATGGAAATGTGCCGACGTCACCGGCGCGCCGGAACCGAATCTGATCTCGATATGATCTTCGCTTTTCAACAATCCCTGTTTGCTGGTTGTGATTGATTCGATCAAAGCCACAGGACATTCGAGCAAAAGCTTTTGCACTTTTTCCTTTTTCGTTGCAATGAATAAGACTTTTTCCTTTGCAACTTCTTCTTTTTGTTCAAAGATCAATTGCTGGTCGGTGAGATACAAAACGCCGTCGGGGTCTTCCTTTTGTTCTTTTCCGCCTTTGACCCACACGGCTTTGACAGCCATCACGCCCGCTTCGGTTTCGAGCAATTGAAACGATGCTTCGGCAAGTTGCGTCATTGTCCAATCAATTTTATTTAATTGCTCATTGAATTCTGATACCTGGTTTTGCAGCGAGTCGAACATGCCGCGGATTTGTTTCTCCGCGGCGGAAGCTTGCGATTCGAGCGAGTCCACTTGCGGCGCGAGTTGGTTGAGAATGTTCCGGGCCAGGGCAATATTGTTCGACGCGGAAGCCAGCTCATCCGTCCGCGTGCGAAGCGGCATGGCGGTGGCTTGCAGTTGGCTGGATTGTCGCTCGATCTGATTTTTCACGTTCGGCGAAATCTGCATCCATTGATCAACAAAATTCGCGGCGCGCGTCTCGAAGTCTTTGCCAAAGACATAACCGCGCGAACGCAGCGCGGCGATCTTTTCACTAAATCCATTGATCGTCGTCTGCAAATCTTCGACCACATCGCGCACATTGGTGAGACGCGCCTGGCTTTCGAGTGAGACCATGCGCGATTGAATGGAACTGATTTCACTTGCAATTTCTTCAATGGGATTTGATGCTGACATTGCTCCTCCTTTTACAGGTTAGAAAATTATACCTGACAGCGTCGAGGTTATGACAATTTGCGAGTGGTAAAATAATCAACGAGGAGAGATATGACAACTGACGATCTAACAACTCGCGCAATTAACACGATTCGATTCCTTTCAGCGGATGCTGTTCAACAAGCCAAGTCGGGTCATCCCGGACTTCCGATGGGCGCGGCGGCAATGGCTTTTACTTTATGGACGCGTCATCTGCGCCACAATCCGCATAATCCAAAATGGCCGGGACGTGACCGGTTTATTCTATCGGGCGGTCATGGCTCGATGTTGTTGTATTCGCTGTTGCATCTTACCGGTTATGATCTGTCGCTCGATGAATTGAAAAATTTTCGTCAATGGGGAAGCAGGACACCGGGACATCCCGAATACGGACTCACGCCCGGAGTCGAAACCACGACCGGCCCGCTCGGCCAGGGATTTGCGACGGGCGTCGGTATGGCAATTGCGCGCGAGCATTTGGCCGCGAAATTTTCTCCCGATTTATTTGATTACTACATTTACGGAATCGTCACCGACGGCGATTTGATGGAAGGTATTTCATCTGAAGCCGCGTCGTTGGCCGGACATTTGCAACTGAGTCATTTGATCTATCTTTACGATAACAACCACATTTCCATTGATGGTTCAACCGATTTGGCTTTCACCGAAGACCGCGCAGCGCGGTTCGCTGCATACGGATGGTTTGTCCAAAAAGTGGAGGATGGCAACAATATTGATGCAGTGGATGCCGCGATCCAAGCCGCAAAGATTCATCAACAGCCATCACTCATTTTGTGCCACACACACATCGGGTTCGGCGCGCCGCATAAACAGGATACATCCAAAGCGCACGGCGAGCCATTGGGTGACGATGAACTCAACGCTGCCAAACAAAATCTCGGCTGGCCGCTCGAGCCGCGCTTTTATATTCCCGAAGATGTGCTGGCGTTTTATCGTCAGAGTATCGAGCGCGGACAAAAAGCCGAAGAAGAATGGCAAAGCAAGTTCGAAGCATATAAGGCCGAGCTTCCCGATCGGGGCGCGGAATTGGAACGGCGTCTGAAAGGCGAATTGCCGCAAGGCTGGGAAGCCGCGCTGCCAACCTTCCCGGCGGACGCGAAAGGCATGGCGACGCGTGCTTCATCTGGAAAAGTGCTGGCCGCGCTTTCGACCGTTCTTCCCGAACTGATTGGCGGCTCCGCAGATTTGACTCCGTCCAACGATACGAAATTCGACGGCGCGGGCGATTTCGAAAAAGACAGCCGCGAGGCGCGCTATTTCCATTTTGGTGTGCGTGAACACGCGATGGGCGCAGCCGTCAATGGCATGACTTTGCATGGCGGCGTCATCCCGTATGGCGGCACGTTCCTGATCTTCTCGGATTATATGAAGCCAGCCATCCGCATCGCGGCCATATCACATATTCCCTCGATCTTCGTTTTTACTCATGACAGTGTCGGCCTCGGCGAAGACGGCCCGACACACCAGCCGATTGAACATCTTGCCGCGTTGCGCGCCGTCCCGAACTTGACTTTAATTCGTCCGGCCGATGCAAATGAGGTGGCCCAAGCTTGGAAGTTTGCCATCACGAATCGACACGGTCCAACCGCACTGGCCTTGACGCGTCAAGCCGTCCCAACGTTTGAGCAGCCAAAAGGCGGCACATTGCTTGAAAAGGGCGCGTACGTGCTGGCATCGTTTGGAAAGAAAAAACCGGACATCATTTTGATGGCATCCGGTTCGGAAGTCAGTTTGATCTACGAAGCCGCGAAAAAACTTACGGAAGAAGGATACAGCGTGCGCGTGGTTTCGTTTCCGTCATGGCAACTTTTCGAGCAGCAAGACGACGAATACAAGGAAGCCGTTCTGCCGCGCAAAGTCAAGGCGAGAGTCGCTGTCGAGGCGGCGGCCAGTCTCGGCTGGGAACGATACGTTGGTCTGAATGGAAAGATCATCGCGATTGACCGCTATGGCGCGTCGGCTCCCTATAAAACCATCTTTGAACATTTGGGCTTTACGGTTGAGAATGTTGTTGCCAAGGCGCATGAAATTTTAGGATCATGAACAATACCATTGTTGGAAGTGTGTTGGTCGCTGTCGGCCTTCTCTGCATCCTTGGCGCCGCATTGAATTGGAGCATCATCATGCGGCCCGGAAAGTTGTTCAATCGCTTGGCGGGTCAAGGTATTGCCCGCGTTGTTTACATCGCGATTGGTTTTGTGTTGATTGTGCTTGGCGCTTTGCGTTTTGGCGGCACAAAATTATTTGGACGATGAGGCTGTGATGAAAGTTGCCGTTGGGTTTGATCACGCAGGTTTTCCGCTGAAAGAAATTGTTCTCGAGACTGTGCGCGCCGCAGGACATGAGCCAATTGATGAAGGCACGTTTAGCACCGCAAGCGTGGACTTCCCGGATTACAGCGAAAAGGTCGGGCGCGCGATTCAAACAGGCGAGGCCGAACGCGGAATTTTGGTCTGCGGTTCGGGCATCGGCGCGTGCATTGCGGCCAACAAAATGAAAGGCGTATACGCTTCGATTTGCCACGATACCTATTCTGCCGCGCAAGGTGTACGTCACGATGACATGAATGTCTTGTGCCTCGGCGGACGCGTCGTCGGGCCCGAACTTGCAAAGAGTCTTGTCGCTGCATTCTTGGATGCGCGCTACGAAGGAAATGATCCCGGCGGCGAAAGATTGGCGCGACGAGTCAGCAAAATTCATAAACTTGAAGATGTTGGAAAGTTGGAAAGTTAAAAAAGTTTTCAAGTTAGAATGTTGGAAAGTTTCCAAGTTATACAAGTAACCTGCAAACTTGCTAACATTCAAACATGCAAACGAGGAAAATATGCCAACGATTACGCGCTTTGAAGAAATCGAAGCGAGGCAAACTGCACGAGAATTGACAAAATTAATTTATTCGCTGACCGATCAAGATAGATTTGCGCGTGACTTTGGATTGAAAGATCAAATTCGCTGTGCGTCAGTGTCGGTGATGAGTAACATCGCGGAAGGATTTGAATCTCAAACGCAGCAACAATTCGTAAAATATTTATCAATAGCAAAGGCTTCCGCTGGCGAAGTTCGTTCACACCTGTATGTTTCCCGCGATATGAATTATCCAACCGAAGAACAATTTACCAAAGCATTTCAACTTGCCGAGAAATCGTCCCGCCAAATTGCTCGTTTTATTTCTTATCTCGAATCTCAACCTCAATCGCAAAAAATTCGCGAAGAACTTGCCGAATACGAAGTTTAACCTGCAACTTTGAAACCTTTGAACCTTCAAACTTTTAAACGGAGCACATATGAATCCGATTACTAAACTCACTCAACTTGGTCAATCCATTTGGTATGACAACATTCAACGGAAGCTTTTAGAAAATGGTGAATTCAAAGCCATGATCGAACGCGGCGACATCCGCGGCGTGACATCCAATCCAAGCATCTTCAATCACGCCATTGCCAATTCGCATGATTACGATGAAGCGTTGACTCCGCTGGCGTGGGCCGGATGGGATGCGGAAAAAATATTTTGGGAATTAGTCGTCGAGGATATCAAGTCGGCTTGCCGTTTCTTTGGGCCGCTTTATGAAGAATCAAACGGCGGCGATGGATATGTAAGCATCGAAGTCAGCCCGTATCTTGCAGGTGATACAGATGCAACCGCAGCACAGGCGCAGCAGCTTTGGGCGCGCGTTGCCAAGCCAAATCTGATGGTCAAGATTCCTGCCACGAAAGCGGGTATTCCCGCTATTCGACGCGCGACCGCGGCGGGCATCAACGTCAACATTACATTGATCTTTTCGATTGCGCGTTATCTCGAAGTGATGGAAGCGTATCTCAGCGGACTCGAAGATCGCGTCGCTGCGGGACACCCGATCAATCACATCGCATCAGTCGCGTCATTCTTTGTCTCGCGCGTTGACACCAACGTGGACAAGCGACTGCCTGAAGGATCGCCGTTGCGCGGCAAGGCTGCGGTTGCCAACGCCAAACTTGCTTATGAACAATTTGAGAAAACATTCCAGGGCGAACGTTGGGAAAAACTCAAAGCGCAAGGAGCGCGGCTTCAACGCCCGTTGTGGGCTTCGACCAGTACGAAGAATCCCGCCTATCCTGACACAATCTATGTTGATAACCTCGTTGGCCCGCACACGGTCAACACCATCCCGCCGCAAACGCTCGAAGCCGTCAAAGATCATGGTAAGACAGACATCACCATTAACAAAGATGTTAATAAAGCGCACAATGAAATTGCCCAACTCGAAGCCGCGGGCATCTCGATGGATCAGGTTACGCAGGAATTGGAAGATGAAGGCGTCAAAGCTTTTGCAGACGCGATCACCGCGTTGTTGAAAACAATTGATGACAGACGAAGGGCCGCCGTCTCTTCGCTTGGACTTTTAGCGGCTCCCGTTTCCAAGCGGATTGCCAAACTCGAAGCGGATTCCGTTCCCGCGCGGCTGTGGGCACATGATCCAACTTTGTGGACGACTGACCCCGCGGGACAAAATGAAGTCACCATCCGCATGGGCTGGATGAACTCGCCTGAGAAAGCCCGCGCCTTGATCCCTGCTTACAAATCTTTTGCAGACGAGATTCGCAAAGAAGGTATCGTCCGTGCGCTTGTGCTTGGAATGGGCGGTTCGTCATTAACCGCGGAAGTTTTGAGTTCTCTTCTTGCCGCTGCAAACATTGATGCTTCACTGTTGCTTTCGATTCTGGATTCAACGGATCCTGCACAAGTTGCCGAAGCCGGAAGATATTTCCCGCCCGATAAAAGTCTTTACATTGTCTCCAGCAAATCAGGAGGCACGGCGGAAGTATCAGCAAATTTTGATTACTTCTGGAAACTCAGCCACGGTGACGGTTCGCGCTTTATTGCCATTACCGATCCCGGCACGTCGCTTGAACAGCTTGCACGCGAACGCGGCTTCCGAAAAATCTTTTCGTCTGATGCAACCGTCGGCGGACGATATTCCGCGCTGACCGACTTTGGTATGGTTCCTGCATCGTTGCTCGGCGTGGATTTGAATCATTGGCTTGACCGCGCGGACTGGATGAAGCGTCAGTGCACAAAGGATATTCCCGCGGCGCGTAATCCCGGTCTGTCGCTGGGAGCTGCCTTGGGAGAATCCGCTCTGGCGGCGCGCGACAAGCTGACCGTCCTGGCCGATGCGCCTTTGTCCCCGCTGGCAAACTGGATCGAGCAGATCATCGCCGAGTCGAGCGGGAAACAAGGCAAGGGAATTTTGCCCGTCCCGCTCGAACCGTTGGATCAACCTGAACTTTACGGCAATGACCGTATCTTCGTTTACCTGAAACAAAATGGCGAGCTTGAGAATGGCGTGGCCGCGCTGCGCGCCGCGGGTCATCCGGTGATCGAGTTTCCAATTGAGAATCCGTACGACGCGGCCGCGGAATTCTATCGCTGGGAAATCGCGACGGCGGTCGCGTGCCACATCATCGGTGTCAACGCATTCGACCAGCCCGATGTGCAGGACAGCAAGGATCGCACGAACGCCAAGATCGCGGAATATAAATCCAGCGGAAAATTGAATGAAGGAAAATCGGTCGAATTGAAAGAAGCGAAGCCCGCGCTGGCTGAATTTTTGAAACAGGCGAAAGCTGGCGATTATGTTGCCATCAACGCATATCTGCCGCGCACGGATGAAATGGTTGACGTGCTGCAAAAGATGCGCGTTGCCATCCGTGAGAAAACCAAATGCGCGGTGACGGCTGGCTTTGGCCCGCGCTTCCAGCATTCCACGGGACAATTCCATAAAGGCGGGCCGAATACGGGACTGTTCATCCAAATTATTTCTGATGCTGAAAAAGATATGCAAATCCCGAATGAAGGGATGACGTATGGAACGTTGATCCGCGCGCAGGCACTCGGAGATTACGAAACGCTGGTCGCGCGTAGCCGACGCGTGATCCGTGTGCATTTGTCTAAGCCGGAAGATATGAGTTTATTGGTAAATGCTTTCATTGGATAGTGTCACCCTGAGCGCAGCGAAGGGTCTCGTATTTTTATAGAGACTCTTCGGTCGCTTTGCTCCTTCAGAGTGACATGGCGAGGTTATGTAATGGATGATTTATCTGAATTGAATTGTGTTGCCTTAAGTGGCACTGAGCCGATGTTGAGTGATATACAAATCCTTGAATACAATGTGCGGGTTCCAGATTGGAAAGTAAAAAAAGTGGACGGCATGAACAGGCTGGAGCGCGTCTTCAAATTCAAGAATTTTGCGGAGGCGCTTGCGTTTACTGACCGAATTGGCATGATTGCTGAAGAGGAAGATCATCATCCGCTGATCATCACGGAATGGGGAAAAGTCACGGTCAATTGGTGGACGCATAAGATCGGCGGCTTGCATTTGAATGATTTCATCATGGCGGCGAAGACGGATGAGTTGTTTTCTCCATAAATGGCAGATTGAAGTATAGAACGAAACGAGACGTCCGAACTCGGATGTCTTATTTTTTAATTCAAAGTGTTATGGCAATAACGTTGGATAATCGCCGCCGGAAACCAGCTTGGTTGAATTCCCGGTTTGAATGTCAGCCTGATAAATGTCAAATTGGCCGGTACTGTTGGATGTGTTTTGTAAAGAGTATCGTGAGTAGATGATTGATTTTCCGTCGGGCGACCAGGTGATGTCAGAATAGGACGCGCCGGATTCTGCCAAAAGCTTGTGAGCATCGGTTCCATCTGGTTTGACCAGCCAGACTTGATTGCTTGGCGGCGCGGAGCCATCAGACGAGGGGACATCGCGATCAACGGCGATCCAACTTCCGTCCGGCGACCACGATGCGGAATAGTCCGATGCGCTATTGTTTGCATCGCCCAAATCAATCGTCTTGCCGGAATCTAAAATATATCGCTCAAGATGAATCGGCGCTCCATCCTGCAAACTTGCTGGAGCGCCAAAGATGAGCGAATCGCTTGATGGACTCCAACTTTCTGGAATCATTTGCTGCGAGTTAAGCGATAATGAAATTGTGTGTCCATCTTTCAAACGATAAAGCGTGAGCGTGTTGGTCGCCGGGGAAATGTAACTCAGCCATTGGCCGTCAGGCGAAAACTTCGCGGCGGTGCTTGGAAATGTTTGGTCTCGAAAGACAGGTTGGGTATTGCCGGTCGAAACGTCCAGCCACCAAATGCTAAAGCGCGCCAACGCTGAATTCTGCGAATCTTCCAAACGTTCATAGACGACTCGCTGACTGTCGGGATACCATTGCAATGAACCGCATTCCGTTTGCGGACATTTCAAGACGAGCCGATTCTGGCCGCCATCTGAATTGATTGCCCAAATCGAAGTGCTGTTATCCGGCTCGAAGACCGTGTAAAGAATTGTGCGCTGGTCGGGCGAAAGCGAATAACTCACAATGCCCGAAGGCTCCTGCGTGTATTGGATGGCCGCGCCACCGGATAGTTGTTTCGCAAAAAGTTGATCGTGACCCTGACTGTCGGACGCGATATAAAGCAATCGCATTGGTTTGACTGTGGATGTCAGCGCGGCGGATGGCGTCGGTGAATCTGCGTTCGCAACCGGACTTGAAACGGGCGCCGCTAAAACAGTTGTGGCAAACCTGAATGAGTTGACCGCGTTAATTGTCAACGCGAAGCCTAATCCCAAAATGACGACTGCGCTGATGATCGGTGTATAAACGCTGAAACGACTTAGAAACTCGCTGCGCGTTACAAAGCGCATCCCTTGAACCATCGCAACGCCAATTGTGATCAATACCAATGCAAGCCCAATGCTGAAGGCCACGATCATCAACATGCCAAGCGGAATGCGATTGATGGCAACCGCGACCAATAAAATAGCAATTGCATCCGGGCATGGGACCAGTCCGCCGCTGACGCCTAACGCGAGTAAAGATTTCCAAGTTGCCTGATTATCTGGCAGCGTGTGGGAATGTTCGTGATCAGATTCGCCGTGCGTGTGCTCGTGCGTATGACCATCGTGCGAATGGTTGTGAGAATGAAGTAATCCATGGCTGTGCGGCTCCGTCACGGTTGCGGATTGAACATTGATATCTGCTCTGTTGCCGGTGCTCTTTTTCTTTGACTGTGCAAGAAAATCTCGCCTGCGTTGCAACAGCAAATTGATTCCAAACCCGATCACAAGCAAGCCGGACAAAATTTCCAGCCACGGCGTAATCAGCGATGGAAGAATGAAGTGCGAAGCAAGAAGAGTGAATAATCCAAGCAATAAAACCGAACCGGTATGCGTGACCGTGACCACCGCACCGAGAAAAACCGCGTCCCGAATTTTCCCGTGCGAGCCGACGAGATACGCGCCGACCAGCGTTTTTCCATGCCCGGGAGTCAATGCGTGTAAACTGCCTAAAGCCAACGAAAGTAGAAATGCGCCGATCAAAAATAACGGCGAGAGTTGCGATGTTCTAACCAGTCCAACCAGCGCCGCGGTGAACGGTGTTGCGCTTGTTGGTGCGGCTGGCGCTTGTGTTTGTGATTGTGGCTGCGTTGGCGAAGATGGCGCGGCGAGGTTGATCGCCAGCTTTGAAATTGTTCCGGTGAATCCCGGCAGGTTTGGAATGCCGCTGTTCCAGGATTTCATGCTGGGCGTTGAAGCGTTGGATGAATCGGGAAAATAAAGATTGAAACTGAGCTTGTTGTTATCCTGATTTGGTTGATCGAATGAAAAGCCTGACTCTCCGGTGAGAGAGAACCAGTTAAGACTGTTTGATTCAAGATATGAATTGTTTATTCCGATGGCATGTTTGCCCGTCAAATTATCCGGCAATTTGACGAGCAATTGAATTTCAATCGCGTCCTGGCCCGTGCGGAGGCTGTCCACGGATGCCGGCCAACGAACGTTTTCCGTTTGGATTAAGTTGATAGGATCACCATCGGCGCTGATTGAGTATCCAGCAATGAATGGCTTTGTCCAAACCTCCGCTTCCTGCTGGCTGATGACTCCATCGTGGTTGAGGTCGGCAGCTTGCCAGGTTGCATCGGCAATGACCGGCCCCGGTGCGATTTTCCAGTCAATATGAAAGCCATCTGGCTGAATCGAGATGGATTGATTCTGCGCGTACATATCCGGCGGGTCGGCGTGGGCTGCGCTCGCGGGAAGAGCCAGAATCAATGTGATTAGAAAAAGAACCGCTCCTCGCAAAATAAAGGAAGTGGATTTTGAATTCGCCTTTAGCATTTGGCAGATGAGGAAAAATTCTACTCTTTATTTGTGTCAGTGCGAAACAACTAAGGTGACTTTAAGTTTGACATGCTACAATCCAGGAAAATCGGTAAAGAAATTTTAGAGTAAGTTTCGGAGGAACCATGTGCATGTTCTGTGCGGCAATTCCCGTAGCAGCTACAACCGGCGTCAGCTTGAACAGCAAGCAGCTCAAGGCGAAGCGGGAAGCCCAACAAGTCCAATCGAATGAAGTTGAAGAGCCGAAGGAGTTAAAGACCAAGCCCATCATGACGATCACCGCCGGGGTCGTGGTTTTGTTGGTCCTCGGTTCGGTGACTTATCATTCTCTGACCGGTCTTCCTTACTGAATTAGGTGACTTACCAAACAGGAGCGTCCAATTGGATGCTCCTGTTTGCTTTGATATCTACAATGTAAAGATTGATATTTACGCTTTGACTCGTTCACCTTTTGGATCCCAAAGCGGGGATTGAACCACCTCGGCTTCAACCTGTTCTCCAAAAAATTCCACTTCCAATTGCGTACCGGCTTTTGCATATTCGATTGGCAGATAAGCATAAGCAATGCTCTTTTTGACAGAGTAACCATATCCGCCTGCCGCGACCCAGCTGATGATTTTGTCACCATCCGCACGAATCGGTTCCTTGCCTAAAACGATCATGCGATCGTCAGCCAGTGTGATGCAACAAAGTTTGCGCGTGAGGCCTGCTTCCTTTTGCTTGACCAAGGCCTCTCGTCCGAGAAAGTCGCCTTTGTCCATCTTGACCGCGAATCCTAACCCGGCTTCGAGCGGTGTGTAATCCGGGCTGATCTCGCTGCTCCAATAACGATAGCCTTTTTCTAGTCGCATCGTATCAATCGCTTTGTATCCGCCTGCGACCATTCCTTCAGGCGTCCCGGCTTCCCAAAGCGTATCCCACAGACGCGCGCCGTACTCCATTGGGCAGTAAAACTCCCAGCCCAGCTCGCCGACATACGTCACGCGCGAAGCGAGGAGCGGAACATCGCCAACAGTGATTCGTTTTGCAGTCATGTATGGAAAGTTCGCGTTCGATATATCATCGGTTGTAACCTTTTCAAGAATCTTGCGCGCCTTCGGCCCCCATAAACCGAGACAAGCATACGATGAGCCAACATCTTCGATGGTCACCGAGCCATCGTCGGGCATGTTGAGAGAAAGCCAGGATGAATCATGTTGCCCGAACGCAGTTCCGGTGATGATGAAGAAGCGATCATCAGCCAAGCGCGTGACAGTGAAATCACATTCGATACCACCGCGCTTGTTCAAGCATTGAGTATAAATAATCGAGCCGACAGGTTGATCAATATTATTAACGCAAACATAATTGAGGAATTTCAACGCACCGGGGCCGCGGACTTCAAATTTGTTGAACGAAGTCTCATCGAAGAGACCGGCGTTCTCGCGTGTCATCAGATGTTCGTAGCCAATTGCGCGCGACCAATTTTCGCGCGCCCAACCTTTTGGTTCATGACCATGATTCGCTTTCTCTTCATAAATCTTGAACCAATTCGGGCGTTCCCATCCAAACTTTTCACCGAATGAACAACCCAGCTCGCGCAGGCGATAATAAGTGGGGGAGAGACGCTGGCCGCGCCGTGAGAGGCGTTCCTCGCCGGGAAAATGAATGTCGTAATATTGTGTATAAGTTTCTATCGTGCGCGCAACGGTGTAATCGAGGCTGTTGTAATTTGGACCGAAGCGGCGCACGTCGAGTCGCCAAACGTCCCATTCGGGATGACCGTCAATGATCCACTCTGCCATCGTCTTGCCGATGCCGCCCGCGCCCGCGAGCCCATGCGCGCAAAACGCGCACGCAACCCAAAAACCTTTGACCGATGTTGGGCCGAGTAAATATTCGCCGTCGGGTGTGAAGCCTTCGGGGCCATTCAATAACTTGATGACTTCCGCGTTTTCGATTGCAGGGACGCGCTTGATGGAATTTTCCATAAGCGGTGCGAAGCGATCCCAATCCGGTGGCAGCAATTGGAATTTGAAATCGCGCGGAACACCTTTCAAGCCAAATGGAGCGGGCTGACGTTCGTAACCGCCGGTGACCAATCCGCCGACTTCCTCGCGCCAATAAACCAACAAATCTGGATCGCGCAAATTTGGAAAATCTTTCGTCACGCCCTCGATGGGTTTTGTCAAAATATAAAGATGCGCCATTGGAACGACCGGCAGATTCAAGCCGACCATTTTTCCGACTTCGCGTCCCCACAATCCGGAAGCGTTCACAACAATCTCGGTCTTGATCGTACCCTTGTCCGTTATCACTTCGTCCACGCGGCCGTTCTTCAAGTTAATCTTTTCAACATTGGTATTAGTGAAGATGCGTGCACCGCGGTTCTTCGCTCCGATGGCGAGCGCATTAGTCAAGCCCGTTGGATCAATGCTGCCATCGTTCGGCGTGTATGCTGCACCGACTACACCATCCAATGACATCAGCGGAAAAAGTTTGTGCGCTTCCTGTGGCGAAATCAATTCCATCAGCACGCCGAACGAGCGCGCCATACCGACCAATCGTTTGATCTCTTCCATGCGTTCCGCTGACGATGCAAGACGCACGCCGCCGACCTCGCGCCAGGATGTGTCCTGACCGGTTTCAGCTTTCAGACGACGATACAAATCCGTGCTGTAATGCATCATGCGCGTCAGGTTTGCATCGGTACGCATCTGACCAACCAGGCCGGCAGAATGCCACGTCGAGCCACTGGTTAATTCATGCCGCTCAAGGATGACGACATCTTTCCATCCCATCAATGTGAGATGGTAGGCGATACTGCATCCGCCGACGCCGCCGCCGATGATAACCACTTGAGCATGAGTAGGAAAATCACCCATTCTTACTTACCTCCATAAGCCATTTATCCCAATCGGGATTGTGAATGTTAGCAAATACGCGGTCAAAGAATTTGTCTGCGTACTCGCGAAAATCAAAATCTAATTTTGAGATGCCGATCTGCACAAGTGCCCACACGCCCTCGCGTAAGTCAGCCATCACTTGCATAATTTTAAAGTGCGCCCACTGCGCAGGAGTGTTTTCTCCAAAATATGATTTGAGGAAGAAATCTGCTTGCTCGTCAGATAAATCATGGTGGTTGGAGAAATTGGCCAGGTCAAAAAATAAATCGCCCATGCCCGCGTATTCCCAATCGAGGATATACATTTTATCGCCCAACAGGAAATTGGCGTTGAGCAAATCATTGTGACATGGACGCGG
>JAJYOO010000376.1 GCA_021796155.1 Chloroflexota bacterium | reverse complement strand
TTCAGAAACCCCAACCGGCCCGCACCGCGCCAGTTTCCACATCTCATCCGCATAGGACTCCACGATCTCCTCAAGGATATTCAGTTGTTAACGTCCGATGACTTCCACGATGTGCTCAAGGTCGACACATAAGTCTAGCTGGAAATGCAGTTTGGTTTGTGCAGTTAAAGGGAAGTTGGCAAGGCGTCTGGCATCCAGCCGGTACATTAACGCCAACTCCATCCGACGCTCCTATAGTTTGGAATATACGTGAAGTGCTTGTTGATACCCAAACCGGAAAGGCAGTAGCTGAGCGACTTAAATGGAGTACACCTTCTCAATGATTGCCAAGTCGAATCAGTTTTGACACACTGAAGAGATGATTTGTAATCACTAAATGGATGATATTGTTAAACAGTCAATATCGATAAACAAAGCGCGCAGCTAGTGATTGGTACGCGCCGCGCCTACCTTTTCATCGGCTCTCGAAAATCATAGATTCCATCTTTGATTTCCCACCTGCTTTTGCAATTGGGACACAGAAGATAATCGGTTTTATCTTCCAACGGCGTATGTCCACATTTGGGGCATTTGAAGATGGACGGTAGACGGTAGACGGTGGACGGTGGACGGTGGAGAGTGGACGATGACGCGCCTTCACTAACAACTGACGACTGCCCACTGTTCACTGCTTTTACAAACACTGACGGGGTTAATTGGAATAATGCTCCCGTCCATTGGAAAATGGAATCAAAGAATACCAATATTGATACAGGAACAATTCGTTTCAAGAAGCCAATGCGAAAATGCGAAACAGTTAACTTCTTCTCAATCGTAAATCCCAAATCTTTCAGCCAACCAAACACAGTTTTCGGATGAAAATCAAAATTGAGTTTGACAAATTCAACCGGCTCCAACGTAAACGGACTCCACGATTGCCGTCGAAGCCAATAACGCAAAATGGATTTGAGATTCAACTTGTTGGCAAATTCCAAAATAAATGTTCCGCCGGGTTGAAGCACGTTCTTGACTTGTCCCAACGCTTTCGGCGCGTCTGCCATATGATGCAACGTGCGGATCATCGTAGCCGCGTCGAACAAACTATCAACAAAAGGCAAACGATAAGCATCTGCCGCAACATAAATATATTTATCCGATGTGCCAAGCCGCGCTTGTGCTTGTTCCAATTGAGTGCGCGAATAATCCAACAGCACGACGCGCTCAAAGCCAACGTAACGCGGTGTGTTGCGTCCCGCGCCCGCTCCGAGTTCAAGCATGAGGCGTCTGCTCTTGGGAAGCAAACGTTTCAGCGCAATGGCCTCGACGCGATCCTCGTACTTGCGTCCGCCTTTATCCCAAAACGAGGATTGATAATCAGAACCTTCGTAACTACAAACGGGAGGATTAGTCATAAAAAAGTAGGGGCGACGTCCCGTCGCCCCTACAAGTTATTTTCCGTTGAATCCGCGCCCAATGGCTTGATAGACAAACCCTTTTTCCTTCATCAAATGCGGATCATAAATATTGCGGCCATCGAAAACAACCGGCTTCTTGAGCAACGATTTGAGCTGGTCAAGATCGAGTTGCTTGAACTCATTCCATTCGGTGACGATCATCACGCCATCACAATCTTTAGCCATTTCATACGGATCGTCGAACATTTCAATGGCAGGAAGAATCGGACGCGCAACATCCATTGCCACCGGGTCGTACGCGCGGACTTTTGCGCCAGCTTTCGTTAAATGTTCAACAATTTCAATGGATGGCGCTTCGCGCATATCGTCCGTGTTCGGTTTGAAGGCCAAGCCAAATAATCCAATCGTCTTGCCTTTCAAACCACCGATCATTTCGCCGATACGTTTAACTGCGTCCATACGACGATCATAATTGGTGGTAGTAACCGCATCCAAAATGCTCGGATCGAGTCCCTTCTCTTTTGCCATGTAAGCTAGTGCTTTGACATCTTTCGGGAAGCACGAGCCGCCCCAGCCAAGCCCCGCGTCGAGGAAATGACGTCCGATGCGCGCGTCGTAACCCATGCCAGCCGCGACTTCCTTGATGTCCGCTCCAACTTTTTCGCACAAGTCGGCAAGTTCGTTCATGAAAGAAATCTTTGTGGCAAGGAAAGCGTTCGACGCGTACTTGATCATTTCAGCCGTCCGCAAATCGGTGATGACAATGGGCGCGCGCAACGGCAAATGTAATTGTGCGACTTTCTCCGCGGCTTCATGATGCAACGATCCAATCACCGTCCGGTGCGGACTCATGAAATCGCCGATGGCTGACCCCTCGCGCAAAAACTCCGGGCACGAGACGACCGAAAACGAAATCTCTTTCGGCTGGGCATCCTTCACGATATCGGCGACCCAGTCTCCGGTCCCGATCGGAACCGTGGATTTGTTGATGATGATGAGCGGTTGCTTCATGTTCTCTGCAATGGACTTTGCCGCGGCGGCCACGTACTGCAAATCCGCCTCGCCGTTGACACCTGATGGAGTCCCGACAGCGATGAATGCAAATTCCGTCCCGTTCAATGCTTCAGCATAAGAAGTCGTGAATAACAAACGTCCCGCCTTGACATTGCGCTTCACCAGTTCATCGAGTCCCGGTTCATAAATGGGCATGATGCCTTTATTAAGATTCTCGATGCGCTTTTCGTTGACATCCAGCGCAATAACCTTGTTCCCAAGATCGGCAAAGCACGCTCCGGTCACCAAGCCGACATATCCCACGCCGACCACACATATCTGTTTCATATTCAAATTCCTTTTTATGAAGATTTACGAGCCGCGTCCAAAAAACGCGGGCCGCTTGTTTCTTTTACTCACCTTGCTTCCTCGTCAGGATTTTCGCAACGGTTTCGTCGAAAAGAGAAATATTGATCGGCTTCGAAAGATAGCCGTCGCAGCCGACGTCGAGCGCGCGTTTGCGATCGCCTGGCAGCGTATGAGCGGTGAGTGCTACGATGGGAATGTGTCCCGTTTCGGGGTCGGATTTGATTCGCGCGGTCGCAGTCCAGCCGTCCATCTCGGGCAATGAAAGGTCCATGATAATAAGTTCAGGTTGTCCCGTTTTCGCCATGTCAATACCCTCGCGTCCGCTGCGCGCCCATAACGCGTTATGTCCCGCGCGCTCCAGCAGATAGCGCACCAATTCATAATTATCAATATTATCTTCAACAACCAAGACCTTTGATTTTTCCATGCAACTCCCGGACATTTCAATGATACTACGGCTTACTCCACGGGGCAACTTCTGGTATATTGACAT
>JAJYOO010000375.1 GCA_021796155.1 Chloroflexota bacterium | reverse complement strand
GGAAACTGGAAGATGAACAAGACTCAAATCTGCAATAGGCAAATATGAATTGAACTCCGGCAGTACCGAAGCATTGTAAAGCGCTTCGTGATAATTCTCGACGAGTCCCTGTGGTGCTTTGCCAGTCGGGCCCAACGATTTGATAGCACGCAAATACATGGCAGCGGCCGCGATCCATGCCTGTCTTTGCTTGAATTGATCGCCTGCGTTTTGGAAAAATTGCGTATTCGTCGTGCCAGCCAAGTCAGCAGCTTTTGCCAACGATTGCAGCGCCAGTGAATTTTGTTTGGCATCCCAATATGCGAGCGCCAGCGTTAGAGCAGCAGATGGATCTGTCGGGTTTTGAGTCGCGGCGAAGACTGCAGTTGCGACCGCAGGAAGGACCGTCGCATCTGGTTCGGATGTAGAAGCGACAGTTACCGAAGGTTGTGCAGGTGCAGATGTCAATTCAATCGGCGTGGACACGACAACAACCGGCGCAGTAGACGCGGGCGGATTCGATCCGCGCAATAGGCGATTACCGCGAAACGCAAAGGCAACAACCGCGATGCAAATCACCAGCAAGATGCCTGCCGCGATAAAAGGCCAGACCAACCGCTTCTTTTCCGGGACGCTTTTGGCGGCTACCGTTTCCGCGGCTGGTGACGCCGCTTTGACAGACGCGGTCTTAAGCGAAGATGGTCGCATCGTAATAGCCGATCCCTGCATTGGGACTCCTGCTTCGATCCACGCGTCTTTGAACGCTGTGACCAGCGATGCAACATCCGGATAACGATCCGCGCGTTCTTTAGCCAACGCTTTCAACAAAACGCGTTCCACGCTTTCGGGAATCTTCGGATTGATATCGCGCGGCATTGGCAACGGCGAATAGATGTGATCATGAATAATGGAGAACGGCGTATCCGCATTGAACGGAACTTGTCCCACCACGATTTCATACAACATCACGCCGAAAGAATAAATATCCGTCCCTTCGTCGAGGTCTTTCTTGCCCATCGCCTGTTCCGGCGAAATATATTGCGGCGTGCCCATGATCATGTCGGACGAAAGAGTCGATTCACCCGATTGGGCAATGCGCGCCAAACCAAAATCTGCCAGATAGATTTGTCCGTCGGTTGCGAGCAAAACGTTGGACGGTTTGATGTCGCGGTGCAGAACGCCTTGCTTGTGAGCGTACCCTAACGCCGCTCCGACTGATTCGACAACTTTATCAATTTCGTTTGAATTTAACGGACCTTGAGTCAGACGCGCCTTGAGCGTATCCCCCTCGATAAATTTCATAACCAGATACGGACGACCTTCATGCTCTGCGTAATCATACACAGGGACAATGTTTGGATGCTCGAGCTTTGCGACCAAACGCGCTTCACGCTGGAAACGCGCCAGGAAATTCGGATCTTCGCCGAACGCGGGATGAAGAGCTTTGAGCGCAACGTAACGGTCAAGCGCGGGGTGATAGGCTTTATAAACGGTTGCCATACCGCCCTGACCGAGTTGTTCAATTATTCGATATGGCCCAACGTTCTCGCCAACGTTAAAAGACATGTACGCGCTCCCGTCACGAAATTGGCATCATTATAACGCAGATAGGTTTCCCAAAAATCAACGTGATGTTATGCGCGTGTAAATAAAAAATCAGGAGCCTTTCGGCTCCTGATTATCAAACTATTTATCAAGCAAGGCTGCGACGCCGGGCAGTTCTTTGCCTTCCAAAAATTCAAGCGATGCGCCACCGCCAGTTGACACATGCGTCATCTGTTTAGCAACGCCCGCCTTCTTGACTGCGCTGGCAGAGTCACCGCCGCCGATAACGGTCGTTGCACCGGATTCAGCCAACAACTTTGCGATGCCAAACGTACCTTCTGCGAACTTCGGCATTTCGAAGACGCCCATCGGCCCATTCCAGACGATTAGCTTGGCTCCGTTCAATGCAGCTTTGAACTCGCTGATGGACTTCGGCCCAATGTCCATGACGCGCCAGCCAGCCGGGACTTTATCCGCGTCCACGACTTTGCTGTTTGCATCGGCTTCAAATTTATCAGCGATCACCGCATCCACCGGCAAAAGCAATTTGTTGCCAGCCTTCGACATGATGGATTTCGCAGTCTCCACCGAACCTGCTTCGACGAGGCTATCTTGCATGTTGTAGCCTTTGGCCGCGAGGAATGTATTTGCCATTCCCCCGCCGATGATGAGCTTGTCGCATTTAGATAATAAAGTTTCAACAACCAGAATCTTATCGCTGATCTTCGCACCGCCCAGAATAGCAACATATGGATGCTCAGGATTCGAAACGGCGCGGCCAAGATATTCCAATTCCTGCTCCATCAAAAAGCCGGAGACGGCTGGAAGGAAATGCGCCACACCTTCCGTCGAAGAATGTGCGCGATGTGCAGAACCAAAAGCATCGTTTACATAAACATCGCCCAGCGAAGCCATTTGTTTTGCGAGGTCAAGATCGTTCTTTTCTTCGCCGGCATGGAAGCGCGTATTTTCCAACATCAACACTTCGCCAGGCTTGAGCGCCTTCGCCATCTTCTCGACTTCCGGGCCGACACAATCAGGCGCCATCTTGACGGGTTTTCCGAGCAGCGAAGCCAAAACTTCCGAGGCGGGTTTCAAACTGAATTCCGGGTCTGGTCCGCCCTTTGGTCGTCCCAAATGACTCATCAGAATCAATGACGCGCCTTGATCCAAAACATATTGAATGGTCGGGAGTGAAGCTTTGATCCGTTTGTCATCCGCGACTTTGCCATCCTGCATTGGCACATTGAAGTCCACGCGCATCAGCACGCGTTTGCCTTTAATATCAATATCTTTTACAGTTTTTTTGTTCATGTTTCGCCCTAAACATGTAGGTCACGCTTGAAGCGTGACCTACATATCATCAGAGAGATTTTGCGATCAACGCTGTGAGATCGGCTGTGCGGACGGAGTAACCCCATTCGTTGTCGTACCAGGCTACAATCTTGGCAAAGGTGCTCTTTTCTTTTCCAAGCACTTGCGTGAATGGCAAGTCAACGGATGAAGAGTGCGGATCGCCTTTGTAATCAATGCTGACCAGCGGCTCATCCACAGCCTGCAAAATCCCCTTTAGGCGAGGCGTTTTCGCCGCATCGCGATAAGCCTGACGCAATTCTTCGGTGGTCGTTTCTGTTTCAAATTCAGCCGTCAAATCAATAATCGAAACAGATGACGCATGTGTCAACTGGCGGTGGCGCATCGCTTGAATTTTTGGAAGGCAAAGAACT
>JAJYOO010000374.1 GCA_021796155.1 Chloroflexota bacterium | reverse complement strand
AGCAGATCTTTTTCAGCCGACGATCTTTTCTTCACAGCGCGGTCGTGTTTTTATTCTGCTATAACATTACAGCGCAAGGTCAAGCAATCGTTCCCTGCCAATTCTCCCTCACCCTTTCCCTCCCCCAAAGGGAGAGGAGACTCCCTTCCCCATTCGGGGGAAGGGTTGGGGATGAGGGCGAAAACGGTAGAAAAGCCATGAGCGGAACCCTCAACGCTCTAACTTTGCGCTGTAATAATAATGAATCCAGAGAAAGGCAGGAAGAAATGAAATTTACTGTCGAGTATGAACAGGAAGAGGATGGCCGCTGGCTGGCTGAAGTGAAGGAATTGCCGGGCGTATTGGCTTATGGGAAAAATCCCGATGATGCCGCCGCTCACGCGCAGGCGCTGGCATTGCGTGTGATCGCGGATCGTCTTGAGAATGGCGAAAGCACTCCATTCTGCATTTCATGGTAATGAAGAGATCGGACCGAAGATGTTGGCAAGGGCGGCAAAAGTAACGGGCCGAAACCTGAAGACTTATAAAACAATCAGGAAAATCTTCGACTTTCCTTACGCAGATAATTCTCTATACACAAACCATTGACCTTTACGATTGTCCAAATTTTTCATGGCGCGGTCATAATACAAATCGAATGTCTGGCCTGCGTCCACGCGCACGCGGAAGAAGAAGCGTCCCACGTTCAACGAGCCGCGCGTCGAGGCGACTTCCGCGTGAGCTGGTTGCATGTTACGCGCCATTTTGCCGCGCCGCTTGAAATCGCTCCAAGAAGAAAGCATCTCGATCACACGATAGGTTTTGCCTTCCCAGATAAATCCGTTTGGACAATCAGGGGTCTTTTCACGCGCGGGAGGCGAATCGAATAAGACTTCGATGGGTTGGTCGAGAAAATGGATCGCGCGTGATTCGGACATGGTAATTTTGCAGGTCACGCTTTCCTCTTCGAGGACTTTGCAAACGTGACCTACTTTTTCTCCAGATAATTCTTGAGCGCAATCGCATTGTTATGCTCTACATCTTTTGCGGCAAAAAGCAGAGTCAAATGACCAACATGAGATTTTTGAATTAACTGTTCAACTAAATCTCGGTGGCTATCAAGTTCTTTGAAATATAGTTTTTGGAATTCATCCCAATGACTTTCATCGTGATGAAATCTCTGACGCAATTCGTTGCTCGGCGCGATATCTTTCATCCATTCGTCAGCCTTGAGCAAAGCTTTGGAGATACCGCGCGGCCATAAACGATCCACAAGCACGCGCATGCCATCGTTCGCGGCGGGCGGATCATAAACGCGTTTGACTTGAATGTTCATCCTTGCTTAATCCTGATCTACCTGTAAATGGAAATGATGCATAAAACGATGGACGATGGGCGCGGCCAGCACGCCGATCGCCGCCAGCAAAACAACGCCCGAATAAAGCGCATAGAACGAAGCAAATATTTTTCCGGCTGCTGTGTGCAGCGTATCCACGGGCCCCATGCCGCCCAGGATCATCGAAGCGTTGAGGAGCGAATCAACCCACGACAAGCCTTCGAGAAAATGATATCCGAGCACGCCGATGCCCAACGAGATCAAAATGATGCCTGCTGCGATTCCCGCGTTGCGCGCCAGGCGCCGTGCAAAAACCTTCCGGCTGGCAAGCGGCTGCCTGAAGTGTTCGTACACTTTAGACTCCTTCGTATTTCAAATTCCAATCCCAAAACCAATAGGCCAGGCCTTTATACTCGCCCCATTTTTCGAATTTCTTTTCGACCTGTTTTGGCGTCACCGGCTTGCCCCGGTACCATTCATGTGAGACCACTTTCAACGCCCACGAGTCAATCGGGATGAAATCCGATCGTCCGAGAATCATCAGCAGGTTGGCCGCGGCGTACGGACCGACGCCGCGAATGTTCATCAATTCCTTGCGAAGTTCCAGCGTTGGCAAAGTTGATACTTTATAGGACTCAATATCCAACTCGCCAGATGCGACACGCGCGGCGAGTTCATGGATGGCTGGCGCACGATATCCGACGCGCACCGCTTCTTTCAGGACCTCGGGGCTGGACGCGGCGATTCGTTCGGGCGTGGGAAAAGCCCTGGACCCCTCGACGCCGCTCAGGGTGACAAGTAGAGGGTCGCCGAAGGATGCGATGAGATTTAGATTCATCCGTTTCGTCGCGGCCCAAAGCATGTTCGTTGTCAGGATCGTCTTCAAAACGTCCTCGAAAAATGTCGGCGAACGAAGCACGCGCCCGCGCGCCAATCTTTCGGCGTGACGAAGTTTCGGTTCCTTACGCGCGGCCTTGTAAAACGCGGAAAAGTCCTGATCGAGTCCCAGCATCCACATGACTTTTTCTTTAACTTCATCTCGTTCGGCTTTGTTGAGCCTGCCTTTTATTCCAATTGTTACATCCTTCGAATCGCCGGTCATTCGATATTGGATGATGCGGCCGCTGGCGAGGCGGTCTGTATAAAAAAGAGTTTTGGAGGCTTCATCGAATTGGAACGGAGCCAGTTGAAGCCATCCGTGCGATTGGACGGTGGATAGAAAGTTGAACGGTGGGCGGGCGGATAAGGTCAGGTTCATGTCATCTCCGATGCTCTAATCTTAGCACAAACGTGCTACAATTCAAGCGCAACCTTGATGGCATTCTTTGCGTACTGGAAGTTATCTGCCCTGCACTTGCGCAGTGCAAATTTATAAACAAAGCAAGGAGCATTTTTATCCATGACGACCAATCTAAAGCCTTTGCGAATATTGGTGATCGTGATTTTGGCCCTGCTGGCGATTCAGTATGAGTTTGGGATGGCGGTCAACATTGCCAACCCGCCTTCGATTCCCCCGTTCAGTTTTTCGTTTTCAGCCTTTCGGAGCGCACTCGACCAGGCCGGTGTTGTGGCGCTGCTCCACGCGGGACTCGGCGGCTGGCTGGTGATCTTCACGGTGATCAACCTGATCCTGACGCTTCGAACAAGGGTCAAGAGCGTGCAGGTGTTTGGCGTATTGAGTTTCATTTCGATTGCATCTGCCGCGGGAGGCGGGCTGTTCTTCGTCCTCTCCGGCTTCCAGAATGACCATGCTTCACACGCAATGGCTACGAATTTCCTGCTGTCCTTTGCCTTATTTTTTATCGAACTGTATTTGATAAAGCCCAATTCGAAATCAAAAGTCAATTAGCGCTTCTTTGCAGCAGCCAGAGTGAAACACCCTGAAGCGACAGCGCGACGAGAATCGCGGCCGTGAACGCGACGGTGATTCCGGCACTTT
>JAJYOO010000373.1 GCA_021796155.1 Chloroflexota bacterium | reverse complement strand
TCAGCGCCCAGCTTTCACTACCTTTCTCACATACTTATGACATTCTCTCTCCAGCCTTTCCACTGACCCATCCCAAAGAATGGAAAGTTATTTTTGCACACTCACTTAGCGGATTCGCGCTTCGAGATATGTATCCGCTTCTTTCCGCCCGCGTCCGGCTTGGCTTAAGAATGAGGCGGATTCTCCCTTGGGCTTTGATCATTGTCTCCGTTCTGCTTCTTGGCCTGATTCTGCCGCGATATCCGATTGCTGGCTGGAATCTCGATAACTACGCAGAGAGTCCGGTCACTTATTCTTTCATGGCCAGCCAGGGTACGCCTCTTCCGCCGCCAACCGCTACATTCGATCAGATTTCACCCGCATTGGCAATCGGCGGATTGTTGTTGGCAAGTTTGTTTGGCTCTTTTGGTCTTTTCTTGTTTGATCAATCTGTGCAGCGCTCTCCGCGATTGTCATGGCGCAGTTATGCAGGTTTTGTAGTTTTACTTCTTGTGGGTTTGATCGCTTTCATCTTCAACAGCGCGTTGACTGCATTTCTGTTGGGACTTAACGCAAACTGGCTATTTTTCATTGCTGTGATCGTCGCGACCTTGAGCGGCGCGGGATTAGGCGCATTGATGGAAGCGACACTCATTCGCCCGTTATACAGCCGTCCGATTTATCAACTCATGCTGACGATCGGTTTGAGCGCCATCGGCGTGCAAATCGTACAGGCTGTTTGGGGCAGGCCCGAATTCGTCATGCCCAAGCCGACGTTATTCAACGGCTCTGGCGCAAGTTGCCCCGCCACAAGCTTTTCATCGTGGTGGCAGGGCAATTGCTCGACGATTCTTTTGTTGGGCGGGCGCGTGCGAACCTATAACGAGATCTTTATTCCATTGATTGGCCTGCTGGTGTTGGTCGCGGTTTGGATTTTGCTTCAGCGCACGCGGCTTGGAATGATCATCCGCGCGGGTGTGCAAGATCGTGAAATGGTCGAAGCGCTTGGCATCAACGTTCGGCGCGTCTTCACGATGGTCTTTGCCCTCGGTGTTGGACTGGCAACGTTGGGCGGAGCGCTCGCGGCTCCCTCGATGGGACTTTCCAATGCAATGGGCGAGAGTTTCCTGCTCAACGCGTTGATCGCACTGGCAATCGGCGGACTGACGAGTTATCCTGGCGCGGCGCTTGGTTCCCTGCTGGTTGGATTGATTCAGCAATTCATCATCAAATATGGACAGATCGGTATTTCCATTCCGTTTACAAGCATCGTGCTCAAACCCACGCCGCCGATAGTTCCCGCTTCAACAGTGTTGTTGATGGTCATCATTCTATTGATCATGCCTAACGGTCTGCTTGGGAAAAAGGAGTGAACATGCAAAAGAAGGCATTCTCCTTTTTCCATAATAACCGCGCTTCGCTGATCGTATTGTTTGCATTGGTTTTGCTGCCTTTTATTGTTGGTTTATTTGAGGGAGCCTCTCCAATCGTGGTCTGGGAAAATCAGGGTGGCATCTCTAAATTCGTGGAAGGTTTGGGAATCGAAATTTTTATCCTGGCTTTATATGCGCTCTCTTACGATTTGATTTTTGGCGTGACGGGATTGCTCTCATTCGGGCATGCGATGTTTTTCGCGGTTGGCGCATATCTGACGGGTATCGCGCTCAAGAGTTTTGCGCTCTCTTTACCGGCGGTGATCGGCCTGGTCTTTCTTGCCGCGATCTTGCAGGCCTTGCTGTTCGGGCTTGTGCTGCCGCGCGTCAAAGGAATTACGTTTGCGCTTGTTACGCTGGGTATGGCGTCAATGTTTCATATCATAGTGACATCAAGTGAGTTGGGTAATTACACGGGCGCAGATGTTGGTTTGCAGGGCGTTATGGTTCCCTCTTTTATAAACCCAGCCAACGAACGGCTTCGTTTTTACTTTGTTGCGCTCGTGGTTTTGATTTTGATTTATCTGCTTTATCAGCGTTTCGTGAATTCCCCGACTGGACGCGTGTGCGTGGCTATCCGCGAAAACGAGGGCCGTGCAAAGATGCTCGGATATAACACATTCGCTTTCAAGCTCGCGGCGTTGATGCTTTCATCCTTTGCCGCCGCGCTGGCAGGTGTTTTGCATGCGCTCTATCAACCTATCGTCAGTCCCAATGTTGCGGATTTGAGCTTTACAGTCACTGCTTTGTTGATCGTTTTGATTGGCGGTGTCGGCACGTTGAGCGGGGCTTTAATCGGCGCCTTCGTGTATCGTCTCCTCGATTTTGGTCTGCGACGTTATATCGGCGAAAACGCCAGCTTTATCACAGGCACAATCTATGTTGCCTTTGTGCTTTTCATTCCCTATGGCATGGTTGGGACCTGGCGTTTGAAATCCTTTCGTGTGGCCCAAGGCTGGCGGCGATTGCTCGCCGCATTCAAAACTTGAGGAATGGATTTATGGGTGACAAGGGAACGATAGCGACCTGCCCGAACGAGCAGGTCGCTATCTGTTCTATTGTCTGATTTCCATAAATGTTAAGTGCGCTACACTCTGGTTGCATTCCAACTCATGATAAGATGCAAAGGAGTTTTGATGAGTGTACTGACTGATTTTTCCAATGAGCTGGCCGCTGCGGTCGAAAAAGGCGGCGCAGGAACGGTACTGGTGGACGCGCGCAAACGTTATCCCGCCAGCGGCATTGCCTACGCGGCTGATCTGGTTTTGACTGCGGATCACGTTGTGACGCGCGAAGAAAATTTAAGCGCGTCCAACGCGGACGGTAAATCGTTTTCCGTTTCATTGGCCGGACGCGATCCCGGCTCCGACCTCGCGTTACTGCGCCTCGGTGAAAAAATATTAACTCCCGCAAAAATTGCGGATACCGCGCCGAACATCGGGCAACTCGTCATCGCGCTGGGCCGCCCGAGCAATGCGGGTATACAAGCCTCGTGGGGAATCATCACCGCCATCGGTGGTCCCGCTCGTACGGGACGCGGCGGCTTGCTCGATGAATATATTCAAACAGAAACAACGCCGTATCCTGGTTTTTCTGGCGGACCACTGATCAATACCGAAGGTGAAGTGCTTGGATTGAATACATCCGGCCTCGCGCATGGTATGGCTTTGACCATTCCTGCTAAATTTGCGTGGCGCATTGCAGATGCGCTTGCCAGACACGGCACTGTCAAGCGCGGCTATCTCGGCGTCCGCACACAACGGGTGGATATTCCTGAATCAGCGCGCGGCGCCCTCAAACGTGATCAGCAGCACGGCCTTCTGATTTTGTGGCTTGAAGAAAATGGTCCCGCTGAAAAAAGCGGATTG
>JAJYOO010000372.1 GCA_021796155.1 Chloroflexota bacterium | reverse complement strand
GAAGAAAAATTTACGTTTGTGGACATTCCTGAAGATTTGGTGGAACAGGTGCTCAAACACAACGGCAATTACCGCGCCGGAAAGGAAAAATTCAGTCTGGTGAAAGCGTAGCGCGGAATTCATTCCGCAGCCAAAAGCGATATACATATCGCGCCACAAATCTTCGCGGTTGATATGATGTTCGCGGAGCAATGCCATGGGGCTTCTTTACCGCCGCCCGGCCTGGATTCCCTCGCCTTGCATTCAGGCATCCTGTTTGTTTCTAACCCTTTTCGAGCTTTGCAATCGTCACACCTGCACCGCCCTCGCTCTCATGCGCCTCTTCGAATGATTTGACGTACGGGCTGTCTTTCAACGCAGATCGCACCGCTTCGCGCATCTTGCCCGTCCCTTTGCCATGCACGATGCGGACGAACGGCAACCCTGCTGAATAGGCTTTCTCCAGATATTTGTCCAGCTCGTCGAGTCCGTCTTCGACCAATTTGCCGCGCAGGCTGATTTCCATGCCGGGGGAAGTTGCCGGCGACGTGTGACGAGTAGCAAGTGACGAGTGATGCGTGATGCGTGACTGATCACTGCTGACCGATAACTGATCGCTGCTGACTGATGACTGACCACTGGCCTTTCTCTCCAAATCATTGAACTTCGCCCTGACGCGTAACGTGCCAATCTGAACCTCCGCCTCGGACTCGCTCAAAGCGGTCACGATGCCCTCTGATTTTAGCGAGGCGACGATGACTCGCTCGCCCAACTTTAAAGACGGTTGACCATAGACCGTAGACCGTCCACCGTCCACCGTCAACTGTCTTTCAATTGGCATCTGCGTTTTCTCTTCAATCGCCTCGACTTTTTCTTCCAACTCTTTGATGGCCTGTAACGGCTGGCGCGCTTTCTTCAATTGTTGTTTCAGTGACTCGATGTTTTGTTTCAGCACCGCGACTTCGAGTTCGCCTTCGGCGCGCGCTTTGGCTAAAACCTCGCGGCGCTCGTCCTCGATTTTGTCCAATCGTTTTTCGAGACTGCGAGTCTGTTCTTCGAGTCTGGCGCGGGCTTTCTCCAATTTTTCCCTTTCGCGCGAAGTGCGATTGCGTTCCTTGCGGATATCGTCGAGCAGTTTGTCGGCGCGCAGATCGTCGGGGTTGATCTCGCTCTTTGCCGCGGCGACCAGCTGCGGGTCCAGGCCGAGGCGCTGAGCGATGGCTAATGCATTGGATCGTCCCGGCAATCCGATGGTCAAATGATAGGTCGGGCGTAGAGTCTGAACATCGAATTCAAGCGAAGCATTGACCACGCCTTCGGTCGAATGCGCGAACGTTTTGAGTTCAGGATAATGCGTCGCAACGAACGTCGTGATGCCGCGTTCGATGAGATGCCTCAATATAGCGCGCGCCAGCGCCGCGCCTTCCTGCGGATCCGTGCCGGCGCCGAGTTCATCGAGGATGACAAGGCAACGCTCATCGGCTTTCTTCAAGATGTGGATGATATTGGTGATGTGCGATGAAAACGTGCTGAGCGATTGCTCGATGGATTGTTCGTCGCCAATATCGGCGAAGACATCATGGAAGCATGGGAGTTCCGAGCCGCTTTGCGCCGGGATGTGCAATCCGCTTTGAGCCATGAGCGCCAGCAAACCGACGGTTTTGAGCGAAACCGTTTTGCCGCCGGTGTTCGGGCCGGTGATGACGAGGGCGCGCGTTCCTTCTCTTGGATTGATATCAATTGGCACCACAGTATTTGGATCGAGCAGTGGGTGGCGGGAGTGAAGCAAGATGATGGTTAATGGATCATGGTTAATGGTTTTGCCATGATCCATTAACCATGATCCATGATCCATCTTGTGCATCACTGGTTCACTCGCATGAATCTCTTCCGCGTATTTTGCCTTTGCAAATGCAAGATCAAGGATGGCAAGATTTTCGATTCCATATTTGAGTTCGACCGCGTGCGCGCCGATGAGACCAGAGAGTTCAGCAAGAATTCTTCGCTCTTCATCGCGTTCGGCAAGTTCAAGCTCACGGACTTGATTGTTGAGTTCGACGACCGGCAGTGGTTCAACGAACAATGTTGCACCGGATGACGATTGATCGTGGACAATAGCTTTAATACTGCTTTTGAATTCAGCACGCAATGGAATCACATAGCGTCCATCGCGTTGGGTGATGATCGGCTCCTGCAACTTGGAAGCGGACTCCGTTAAATATTTTTGCAGACGCGACATCAGACGGTCACGCGCCACACGCACCTCGCGGCGAATGCTTGCTAATTTATCCGAAGCTGAATCCAAGACTTCACCGCGTTCCGACAGCACGCGCGTGATCGCATCAACGATACCGAATGATTCAGGGAGTCCAACCGCGATCTGCGCGAGGCGAGGGGTTTTTTCTGCGGAATGTGCGAGAGATTTCTTTAAGTCGCGGCAGGCCATCAGCGTGGATTTGATCTCAAGCATTTGTTGCGGGTCAATCACGCCGCCGCGCGCCGCGAGGTCGGCGGAGGCGCGGATGTCGTGCGAGCCGCCGATGGTCAGGTCATGAGTCGAAAGCAGATAGCGCGCTTCGGTCGTCTCGGCAAGCAGACGCGTCACTTCATCAAAATGGTTGGAAGGCTGGAGCGCGCGCCCCAAATTCGCCGAAGCGGAGAAATCACAAAAGCCCGCCAGCTGGGCGAGGATCTTGTCGTACTCGAGAACACGCAGAGTCCTGGAATCCATTGCGAAAGAATTATAAACCACAGACACCTGCCCTTGTGCCAGGCACAAGATGAACACTGGCGTACGCAGATACCCCACAGATGCGAGTGACGATAATAAAGTGACGGCTTATGTGTAAAGGAAGTGCCGTGAAGCGGCAAACTTTCGGCGTGGAATTTCCAGGCAGTAAACCCGCCCTCCCGACCCGCGTAATATCACTGATTGATCTTCGAGAACGACTTTCGTCATAACCATTTGGCCCTGGGATATAAGGCCATCCTACGCTGCAAATAAATCCACGCTTCGAAGCTTGGGATTATGATACAGGAGTGTCGTAACAAGTTGAAGTTGGAATGCAAACACGAGGAAGACCAATGAAGAATTATTTCAACCGATTCAGGATTATCCTCCCGATTCTTTTGCTGGCTGCCTGTGCCCCATCCACGACAGCCCTCCCCGCGACTATTGCGCCTACACAAACAATCGTCCATAATCCCTCTCCCGCGATCACACCGGCTATATTCCCAACAAAACCAGCGTCCGGGCTAAGCATCGCGACCTATGAAATCAAAGGCGATCCAACGCTTCAAC
>JAJYOO010000371.1 GCA_021796155.1 Chloroflexota bacterium | reverse complement strand
AATAAAAAGCACATAGAAATACTGGCCGATCAAATATCCAATGAAGCCTGCCAGCGCGCCATCTAGGATGGATGCAATAAGCAATGCAAATGCTTTGATTGGAAATGATGGTTTCACTGAACTTGTCATGATCGCCTCGCCGAAAAATTCTAGTTCTTATTTTATCCGACTATCGGATGTTTATTGGATTGTGTTTATAATAAAACCAAAGGAGACAACAATGAAATGGATTACTCGCTCGCATGTCCACGTGGACCGCGTTGCTTGTCCATGGTTGATTACCCGCTTCATTGATAACGAAGCGGAATTTTTATTCGTGCCTGCCAGTCAAATCGAAAAAGTCTCGAAAGAGACTGGCGCGATTCCATTCGACGCGCCGAATGTTGAACTTGGTCATCACGAAAACCGATGTTCCTTTGAGTCCATCATTCTCAAATATGGATTGAAAGAGCCGGGACTTTTGCGGCTCGCGAAAATTGTCCATGCCGCGGATGTTAGCGAAGATATTGACAAAGACCCGATCGCGCATGGACTGGAAGCGGTCGCCAGCGGCTTTAGCCTGCGTTTTCCCGAAGACATGGAAAACCTCGAACATCAATTTGAAGTCTACGACGCGCTGTATGCGTGGTGCCGACTCAACATAGCGAAAAACAAATAACCTACAGATTTCGCGGGTTACGCAGATTGAAAAAAATAAATCTGCGAAATCGTGCAATCTGCGGATGTTTTAGAAAATGAATCGAAACATTATCACACTATTTTCCACGCGCATCATCCGTCTTTTTTGTTACGGATTTCTCTCTGTCATCCTTGCGCTTTACCTCGCGCAAGTTGGTTTGCCCGAACAGCAAATCGGTTTGCTCTTCACGCTGACTCTTGCAGGCGACGCAGGCATTTCGCTGTGGCTCACCACCTCAGCGGATCGTTTTGGTCGCAAGCGCACGTTGATCGTTGGCGCGTTGCTTATGCTCGGCGCGGGCATTGTCTTCATCATCACGCGCAACGTTGTTGTTCTCATGGCGGCGGCGATCATCGGCGTCATCAGTCCGAGCGGCAACGAGATCGGCCCGTTCCTCTCCGTCGAGCAGGCCGCGCTCTCGCATCTTCTTCCCGACAATAAACGCACACAAGTTTTTGCATGGTACAACCTCGTTGGATCATTTGCAACTGCGACTGGCGCGTTATCAGGCGGATGGCTTTCCCAATTATTGCAATCCAATGGAATGCCCGTGTTGGATTCTTATCGCGTCGTCTTGATGGGATACGCGCTTGGCGGACTTCTCATCGGCCTTTTGTTTTTTTCGCTCTCGCGGGACGTTGAAGTGGACTTAACATCCCAAGCCGTATCCGCGCCGCGAGTTCTCGGACTCCACAAATCGCGCAATGTGGTCATTAGGCTCAGTGCGCTGTTTTCGATTGATGCTTTCGCGGGTGGTTTCGTTGTTCAGTCTTTGATTGCCTATTGGTTCTACGTGAAGTTTGGCGTGAACGCGGGCGTCATTGGCTCGATCTTCTTCGGTGCAAATGTGCTGGCCGGAATCTCGGCTTTGCTGGCTGTCCGAATTGCCAACAAGATTGGCTTGATCAACACGATGGTTTTCACTCACATTCCATCGAATATCTTGTTGATCCTTGTTCCTTTAATGCCGACGCTTCCACTGGCAATTACCGTTTTGCTTTTGCGTTTCAGCATTTCGCAAATGGACGTGCCGACGCGCCAATCGTACACGATGGCAGTTGTCGCACCCGATGAACGTTCTGCCGCTTCCGGCGTGACAAGCATTGCGCGTTCGGTCGGTGCAGCGATTTCGCCATCGTTGACCGGAATCTTTTTGGCATCTGCATCTTTATTGAGCTTGCCGTTCTTCCTTTCAGGCGGATTAAAAATCGTTTATGATGTCTTGTTATATCGAAGTTTCAGCACGATGAAACCGCCGGAAGAAAAGAATTTATGAAAGTTTTACTACTCAAAATCTGGCGCGGATTTCCATATTGGCTTCAAATGTTTCTAGCGCGATTGATCAGGCCAGCCTATCGCGTTGCTGTTGCGGCGATCATCTTTGACGAACGCAGGCGAATTCTTTTGTGCGAGCACACTTATCGAAAAAAATTTCCGTGGGGAATCCCTGCTGGGAACCTTGAGTTTGGAGAGAAGCCGGAAGATGCAATTGTCCGCGAATTGTTTGAAGAAACTGGATTGGAAATTTGCGTTCAGAGAATGCTGATGGCTGTTAGTGCCAAGGAAGATCATCATATAAGTTTGATCTATCTGTGTAAAATTGTCAGCGGTTCTTTTCGGCCATCGTCGGAAATATCGAAAGTTGATTTCTTTGAAACGAATAAACTGCCTCGGTTAATGCCGACTGAGCGAGCGCTGCTCGAAAGAATTGAAACGGAACTTAAGATTGAGAAATAATCATTGGATAGCTTAATGACGAATTGGCTTGAAGTTTCTCTAACTGTAAATGGCGAACTGGCCGAAGCGGTCGCGGATGTGCTGGCGCGCTTCGCGCCTAATGGCGTGATGACCGAGCAAGGCGTGAAGTTCATTAATGATGAAGATGAAGGCACCGCGACGGGGCCGATCACCGTCCGCGCGTATTTGCCAATGGATGAAAAGATCGAAGAGACGCGGCAGAAACTTGAAGAGTCCCTGTATTATCTTGGAATGATTCAACCTTTGCCCGCACCGATGTTCACTCCCATCGCTGACCAAAACTGGATGGAAGCTTGGAAGCAGCATTACAAACCGATTCCGATTGGCAAACGATTGATTATTATTCCTGCGTGGCTTGATTCGCCAGAACCTGATCGCGTCGCAATCAAAATTGATCCCGGCATGGCATTTGGGACTGGCACGCATCCGACGACGCAGTTGTGTTTGGGATTGATGGAAAAAGTTATGGGGGATGGAGGATGGTTAATGGAACATGGCTCATGGATGAGCCATGTTCCATTAACCATCATTGATGTTGGCTGTGGCTCCGGCATTCTGTCCATTGCAGCGTTGAAGCTTGGAGCAAAGGTTGCCCTCGGCGTGGATATTGATCCCGAATCGGTTAAAAATTCGCGTGATAATGCAGATACAAACGACATCGGCGATGAATTGATTTTGGAGCAAGGTTCGGTGAAGGAGATTCTGGATGGCAAGTTCGCGTTAAACTCCGCGCCGCTGGTGGTGGCAAATATCCTCGCGCCGATCATCATCCGTCTCTTCGACGCGGGGCTTGCAGATTTAATCGCCCCGAACGGCGCGATCATTTTGAGTGGGATTCTCTCCGAGCAGAGT
>JAJYOO010000370.1 GCA_021796155.1 Chloroflexota bacterium | reverse complement strand
TTTGCCTAAGAGTGTTCAAGGAAAAATTGCTTTCCTCAGAGGCAGCGGCAACAATAAGGAGTATGTGATCGCCCGCAGCGATGGGTCTCGTCCTTCTATAGTCGCTAAGACTAACTGGAGCATCTACTGTCCGAGAATTGCCCCAGGTGGGGAAAAGGTAGTCTTCATTTCGGCCTATGAAGGACGAGAATATGTTTACATTATGGATCGCGATGGTTCAAACTTGAAAAGACTGACAGGACCAAGAGGTGCTAAGTATGATGGTCCTGCGGCATGGTCACCAGATGCTTCCAGGCTAATCTACACACGCGAGTACAGTATTTCTAATGACATTTATGTGATGGATTCCAATGGTAACAACGAGGTGAATATTACTGAGAGAGTTACACCGAGGAGAACATCAGCGCATAGGCTATCGGAGTTTCCGTGGTCGCCGGATGGTCAATATATCGTGTTCAGCTCAAACCGCGATGGCCCTTTTAACATATATGTTATGGATATAAATGGCGGAAATCTTCGCCAAATAACAGAGAGCCAGGATTTCAATTTTCACAGCTATGCCGCTACGTGGGCACCTAATAGAAATATGATCGCGTACGTTGCGACAGGAGAAAACCATGGCCAGACGGATATATTTACGGTTGACTTAGATGTTCCTGGGGTGGAGCCAAGGAACATCACAAATAATCCACATCATAATTCCAATCCTGTTTGGTCGCCTGAAGGTACGAGAATTCTTTTTGTTTCAGATCGAGATGGCAATCACGAACTGTATACTATGAATATAGATGGCAGCGATGTGAGGAGGATTACGCAATCGGCTGAACCCAAGGAAAACCCATCATGGTTAAGATAATCTTCTTACGAAAATCTTGGATGGTTGGGACATCATTAGAATGATCAATGTTTTGCATTTGTGGGGTACATAGGGCGGGTTTATAGCCCGCCCAAAAATGTGTATCAAGAGTGTCAGGCAAAAAGTCTGACCTACATTCTTTTCCAAACGCATAGTTCCAATCGAGCTCCAATGGAGCTCCAATCGAGGTCTAATCGTCTCCAATCAGGCTCCAATCAGCTCCAATCGTCTCCAATCAACGTCCAATCGGCTCCAATCAAGCTCCAATCAGGCTCCCATCTCGCCTGCATCACGAAGAAACGTTTCCGGTTGATTGCAATCGGGTTTCCGTGACAAAACTCCATTTGACAACCTCCACAGGCGGCACTATAATCAAGTTGTCAGACAACTACACAGCGCTGCGTTTCTCAGCGAACCGACTACTGCCAACTGCTTTTCTGCCTACTGAAATGCCCACACTTCTCATCAAGAAAGCTCACATCGTCACGATGGATGACCATCAGCGGGAAATTCCCGATGGTGGTCTTTTCATTCGCGACGGTTTCATCGAACAGGTTGGGCCAACCAATACACTTCCGCAGTCTGCCGATGAAGTGCTCGATCTCAGCGGACATGTCGTTCTGCCTGGCCTAATCAACGCGCATCACCATTTTTATCAGACGCTCACGCGCGTCGTCCCTGCCGCGCAGGACGCCAATCTCTTCAACTGGCTCAAGACGCTCTATCCCATCTGGGCGCGCATGACCGCCGAAGACATTTTCATTTCGACCCAGACTGCGCTCTCCGAACTGGCATTATCGGGATGCACAACCGCATCCGACCACCTTTATCTTTTCCCCAACGGCTCGAAACTCGACGATGAAATTGCCGCCGCTAAAATAATTGGACTTCGTCTGCAAGCTTCACGCGGCTCGATGTCCCTCGGCGAATCCAAAGGCGGGCTTCCGCCGGATTCTGTTGTAGATAGCGAAGACTCCATCCTGAAAGATTCCCAACGACTCATCCAACAGTATCATGATGCAAAACCCGGTGCGATGACTCAAATTGTCCTCGCGCCTTGCTCGCCGTTCAGCGTGACCGGTGAACTGATGAAGCAGTCCGCCAAGCTGGCGCGTGAATACGGCGTGCATCTTCACACACATTTGGCCGAGACCGAAGACGAAGAACAGTTCTGCTTGCAGAAGTTTGGTCATCGCCCGGTTGGATATATGCAGGAAGTGGATTGGGTCGGCGATGACGTTTGGTTCGCGCACGCGGTGTGGGTCAATGACGAAGAAATTAAAACCTTTGCCAAACATCATTGTGGCGTAGCGCATTGTCCGACGTCGAACATGCGACTCGCCTCCGGCATCGCACCGGTCAAGGAATATCGCAAGGCTGGCGTCAATGTCGGCCTCGGCGTGGACGGTTCCGCGTCGAACGACGGCTCGCATCTCTTGGGTGAAGTGCGGCAAGCAATGTTATTGTCACGCGTCAAAGAAGGCATTACAGGTTACTCATTATCGAATGATCCAAATCGTAAACTGATGACTGCGCGCGAAGCGTTGTATCTTGGCACGCGCGGCGGCGCAGCGGTGCTCGGGCGAAAAGATATTGGCTCGCTCGAAGTTGACAAATGCGCCGACTTCTTCGCGGTCAACACCAACAAACTTGATTTCGCCGGTGGTTTGCATGACCCGGTATCTGCACTTGTTTTCTGCCAGCCCGTGAAAGTTGATTACACGGTCGTCGGAGGAAAATTTATTGTCAAAGATGGTCATCTCGTTACTGTTGATGAATATAAGTTGGTGGAGAAACATAATAAAGCGGCAGTACGCCTGTTGGCAAGTTAGCAGGTTGTCGTGTTGAACGTTTTAACTTTCCAACCTTTGAACTTTAGAACCTGTAAACCTTCCAACTCATAACGGAGAACTGAACTCATGGCCCCAAAACCAAACATCAATCTTCGAAAATCGCTCGTTGACGTTGCCATGGGACGCAGGCCCGCCGACCTTGTAGTCCGCAAAGGCAAATGGGTGAGCGTCCAATCCGGCGAAATCATTCCCGAAACCGATGTCGCTATCGTTGACGGTCACATCGCTTTTGTTGGATCAGATGCAAAGCACACTATCGGCAAAGACACAAAAGTCATCGAGGCAAATGGCCGCTTCCTCGTTCCCGGCTTGCTCGACGCGCACATGCACGTTGAGTCGGGCATGGTCACGGTTACGGAATTTGTGCGCGCTGTCGCACCGCATGGCACGACCGGCATGTTCGTTGATCCGCATGAGATGGCGAATATCTTCGGACTCAAAGGCGTCCGCTTGATGGTGGACGAAGCATCCAAACAGCCGATCCATGTTTGGGTCGAGATGCCGTCTTGCGTCCCGTCCGCGCCGGGATTTGAAACGCCCGGTTCTTCGATTGGTCCCGATGAAGTTGGCGAGGCGATGTCAAGTTTG
>JAJYOO010000369.1 GCA_021796155.1 Chloroflexota bacterium | reverse complement strand
CAGGAATGAGCTGGCGGGTCTCCCTGTCAAGGAGTGCCTTTGAGATGCTTGAGCGGTATGCGATGAAAGCCGCACGTACCGTTCTGAGGGGAGGGAGTGGCAGCAATGCCATTCCCTTACCCGACCAACCTTTAGAATCAAAAACGAGATGGACAATGATCCATCTCGCTTCTTTTATTTTGCTTGCTCCTGGCTAAAACAATTTCAACACGGCCTGACTTGCCCAATCAAATAACGGCGCGGGGACGAGGCTGACAGCGACCGTAAGAAATGCGGCCAATCCCCACGTGATATTGAGCCACGGCTCGGACATTGTTTCCGGTTCGCCTTCGCGCATGTACATTGTCACAACCACACGCAGATAGTAGTATGCGGAGATAAGCGAGGTCAACACGCCGATGATGGCCAGCAAATAGAACTGCCCGGCAATGGCGGCGCGGAAGAGATAGAACTTGCCCACAAAGCCAAGCGTCGGCGGGATGCCGGTAAGCGAAAGCATGAAGATCGTCATCGCCGCGGCGAGGGCCGGATACTTGCGTCCAAGACCGGCATAATCTGCGATCTCAAGCCCTTTACCCTCGGCTTTTTCAAGCGCAATCACAACCGCCCACGCGCCGAAGTTCGTCAGCGCATAAGAGACGAGATAAAATAATCCGGCAGCGACCGAAGTTGCCACTACGTCTTTTTGTCCATAAGGCACGAAAGCCATCAGGATGTAACCGGCGTGTGCAATGCTCGAATACGCCAACAGACGTTTGATATTCGTCTGTGCGATGGCAATTACATTACCGACAATCATCGTCAACGCGGAGATGACGGCAATGATCGGCGTGATGTCAGAAGCCAAAGATGGAAATGCCAACGAAAAGACTCGCAGTAATGCGGCGAAGCCAGCGATCTTTGCGCCCGCGGCCATGAAAGCCGTCACCGCGGAAGGCGCACCTTGATACACGTCGGGAGTCCACATGTGGAAGGGAACGGCTGCAACCTTGAAGCCGAGTCCGACCAGGATGAGGGCCGAGCCAATCGTAAGCAGGAGCAGGTTCGAGGTCCCGGAAGATACGGCAGTGACTATCGCACTCAATGAAGTTGTCCCGGTCGCGCCGAAGACCAGAGCAATCCCGTAAACAACGAATCCGGTCGAGAACGCACCAAGCAGGAAATATTTGAGTCCCGCTTCTTCAGAGTCCGCATTGGGACGGGCAAACGCCGCCAGCACATAAAGCGGAATCGAAAGCATCTCCAGTGCAAGGAAGACAATGATGAGATCGGCGGCCTGCGCCATCAGCATCATGCCGACAATGCTGAAGAGCAACAGTGTGTAGTACTCACCGCGCTCGATGCCCATGCGTTTGACATAGCCATACGCCAGCGCAACACCGAAGAGGCCGGAGATGAGAAGCAACGCGTTGACGAAGGTCGAGAAACCATCGAGAACGACGGTGTTGTTGAAACTCGTTCCGGCAGTGCCGACCTGCGAGAGCGTGATGCCAAGCGAAATGGCAAGACCCAGCGCGGCGAGCAAAGCGGTGATGCCCTTGTTTTTGACAAAGAGGTCAACCAACAAAAGCAGACACGCCCAAACCGTGAGAACGAGAAGCGGGAGAATAACAATGAAATTGAGATGTGGCATATTTTTTTATTGATGTCGTTGCGAGGAGGGCGTTCTTCCCGACGAAGCAATCTCCTGTTTGCGTGGAGATTGCTTCGCTCGGTCTCGATACGCTTCGCTACTCGACCATCGCTCGCAACGACATGAATCTCCTTATCTCATTGCCAGCGCGGCAGCTTGAAAAGCGTGGGCAAGCTTGTCCACGGACGGGGCCATCAGGTGGAAGAACGGCGCAGGGTAAAGCCCAATCCAGAAGATGAAGATGAGCAGCGGGACAATCGTAACGATCTCGCGCCAGTTCAAATCGCGTAAAGCGTGTCCGTGTTTCTTGACTTCTTCAACGATGGAACCTTCCGGTCCCATGAACATCTTTTGGAACATGTAGAGAATATAAACCGCGGCCATGATGACGCCCAGCGCAGCGAGACCCGCATACCACGGCGAGTGGAGAACCGTCGAACCGAACGCGCCGAGCAAAATAGTGAACTCACCAACAAAGCCGTTCAATCCAGGCAGGCCCATTGAAGAAAGCGAAACGATCAGGAAGATCGTTCCAAAGATCGGCGTGACCTTCCACAACCCACCGTAGACTTTGAACTCGCGCGTGTGGGTCTGCTCGTAAACCATGCCAACCAGCAAGAACAATGCGCCCGTGCTGAGTCCGTGGTTGATCATCTGCAAAATGCCGCCTTGAATTCCCTGCGGATTGAGAGCGAACAAACCGAGCATCACAAAGCCAAGGTGGCTGACCGAAGAATACGCGACCAACTTCTTGATATCAGCCTGCGCGTACGAAACTGCCGCACCATAGATGATTCCAATCACGGCCAGTACGGCGATCACCGGCGCAGCTTGAACGGCAGCCTGCGGGAATAGAGTCAGATTGAAGCGCAGGAAACCGTACGTTCCCATCTTCAGCAGAACGCCTGCCAGGATGACAGAGCCAGCGGTCGGGGCCTCGACGTGGGCATCGGGCAGCCACGAATGAAGCGGCCACATCGGGACTTTGATCGCGAACGCGGCGGCGAACGCGATGAACAGCCACAACTGTGTGTGCGGATCAATACCGCCTTTGGCAATCAAATCAGGAAGTGAGAACGTTCCCTGATAAATGCCGAGCCAAAGAATCGCCAGTAACATCAGGATCGAACCAGCCATCGTGTAAAGGAAGAACTTGAGCGCGGCATAAATGCGGCGCGGTCCGCCCCAGATGCCAATCAGGAAATACATTGGGACGAGAGTGAATTCCCAGAAAATGTAGAAGAGGAATAAATCCTGTGCGAGGAACACACCCGTCATGCCGACTTCGAGCAGGAGGAAGAAGATCATGAAATCTTTGACGCGCTCTTCGACCGCCGTCCATGTCGAAAGGATGGAAATCGGCGAGAGAAATGTCGTCAGCAAAACAAGCAGGATGCTGAGTCCATCTATGCCGAGATAATATTGAATGTTCCATCCGGCGACGGTGATCCAATTGTACTTGGCGACCAGTTGCAAATCCGGGTTGGATGCGTTGAACATCATCAGCACCCAGATCGAAATCACAAACGTGATCAACGATGCGATGAGTGCCGTCCAACGCAAAGCATTTTTCTTTTCGCTTGGAATGAACAACAAAACAAGCACGCCCAAAAGCGGGAAGAAGGTCATGAGCGTGAGGGGTTGGAGGATAAATTCCATGTGAACCTCGT